>NZ_JBSRVI010000186.1:0-23088 GCF_055134445.1 Arcticibacterium sp. | reverse complement strand
GACATGAAAGTTACGGCTGTTTATAAAGACTTCCCTTTCAATACCAGCTTAAACGAAACACAATACATCATGCCGTGGGACCAATACGTGGCAGAAAACGAATGGGTTCAAAACTCGGTAGACAGTTGGGGAAATAACTCTTTCCAAATGTTTGCTCAGGTCAATGACAATCAAACGGTACAGAGTGTTTCGGATGCCATAGCAAAAGTAAAATATAAGGCCGCCGGTGAAGACTTTCAGGCTTATGACCCAACATTGTTTCTCATGCCCATGAAAGACTGGTACTTACGTTCTCTTTTTAAAAATGGGGTACAAAATGGCGGCAGAATTCAGCTGGTCTGGCTTTTTGGTATTATTGGCGTTTTCGTATTGTTTTTAGCATGTATCAATTTCATGAATTTGAGTACCGCCCGTTCAGAGAAACGAGCCAAAGAAGTGGGTATTAGAAAGTCCATTGGTTCTTTGAGAACTCAACTAGTCAAACAGTTTTTGAGTGAATCTTTCATGGTGGTAATTCTTGCATTCGTCATTGCCATAGCTTTGGTTTTAATATTTCTGCAGCCATTTAATCAATTGGCCGATAAGCAAATTGAATTCCCCTGGTCAAATAGTATATTTTGGCTAATTAGTATAGCCTTCATCACGCTTACCGCCTTAATATCTGGCAGTTACCCTGCACTTTATTTATCGTCATTTCAGCCCGTCAAAGTCCTTAAAGGGACTTTTAAAACGGGTAAATACGCCGCAATTCCAAGAAAGGTGCTGGTGGTGCTTCAGTTCACAGTGTCTATTGCCTTAATCATTGGCACTTCCATGATTATGCGTCAAATAAACCATTCTAAAAACCGGCCGATAGGTTATGACAAAGAAGGAATGATTCAGCTCCCTGTGATGTCAAATGAGTTTTTAGGCAAATCTGATTTTATGCGAACACAGTTTCTCAACAGTGGAGCTGTTCAAGAATTCTCCACGTCTAGCAGTCCTACCACCGAGGTTTACTCAAACCGTTCTGGCTTTCTTTGGGAAGGAAAACAAGAAGGTTTTCAGGAAGATTTCGCTTGGACGGAGGTTTCTCCAGAATATGCCAAATCTCTTGGCATGAAAGTAATAGCGGGAAGAGACCTTTCTCGTGATATGTCCACCGACTCAAACGCGGTTTTGGTCAATAAAACTTTTGTGAAATACATAGGCAAAACAGATGTAATAGGACTTCAATTAAGAGACGACTCTGATGAACCCGGCCCAGCGTTGACTATTGTGGGCGTGGTGGATGATATCATAACGCAGTCGCCCTACGAACCAGTGAAACAAGCTGTTTATGCTTTTGACCAATATGGCAATGTTAGCTATTATAATTTGCGTTTAAACCCAAGCAAATCTGCCAAAGAAAACCTGGTTGTGGTTGAAAGTGTGTTTAAAGAGCATTTTCCAAACCTGCCTTTTGAATACCAATTCATTGATGATGAATACGGTAGAAAGTTTGAGATGGAAGAGCGAATAAGCTCTTTGGCAGGAGTTTTTACCGCATTGGCCATTTTGATAAGTTGCCTTGGGCTTTTCGGTTTAGCTTCTTTTGTTGCGGAGCAACGAACCAAAGAAATAGGTGTAAGAAAAGTATTAGGAGCATCTGTCACAAACCTATGGGCCATGCTCTCAAAAGACTTCATTTGGTTAGTTTGCATTTCAATGCTGATTGCGGCACCCTTGGCATACTTTGGTATGGATGCCTTCTTAAGTAGATATACGTATCGTACAAATTTAGCATGGTGGGTATTCTTACTTGCTGGACTTGGGGCAGTTATCATAACCCTTCTCACCGTCAGCTTTCAGGCCATTAAAGCCGCGATGAGTGACCCTGTCAAGAGTTTGAAAAGTGAGTAAGGTCTTTTATCAAAAGCCAAAACCCATTATAAACTCTATACTTCATACTTGTCCGAAAGCGATTTCAAATGTTCGCTTTCGGACATTTTCCATTTCAGCACTTACCACAAACAATTGACTACAAGACAAATAAAAGTAATGGCACGGTGTATGAAATTAAACATGTAATTGTACAGCACATATTTAAACGCAGACCAAACATGTTAAAGAACAATATAAAAATAGCATGGAGAAGCCTTAAAAAGTCTCCCTTTTTCACCTTCCTAAATACTTTCGGGCTAGCCATTGGTATGGCGGGTGGGCTACTCATTGGTTTATACATTTATGATGAGCTAAGTTTTGACGACATGTTTGCCGATGCCGACAGAATTCATCGTTTAAATGTTGACATTAAATTTGGCGGACAAGCACAAGAGTTTGCTGTGGCAGTTCCTCCTATGGCTGCAGCCTTAAAAAAGAATTTTTCTCAGGTAGAAGAAACCACCAGATTTAGAACTTGGGGTAGTATGCTGGTGAGAAGACCCGAAACCACAGAAAACCAAAAAGAAGAACAAAGTACCTATGCTGATGCCAACTTCTTAAGTTTCTTTGGCTTGAATTTATTAGAAGGCGATGCGGCTACTGCTCTTTCCCAGCCAAACACTACCGTTATTAGTGAAACCGCTGCAAAGAAATACTTTGGAAATACCTCCGCTATTGGCAAAAGTATCCTTATCAATAACGAAGAAACCTTTAAAGTAACTGGCGTAATTCCAGATTTACCTAAAAACTCTTTTTTAAGAAACTATAGTGTTTTTATGGCCATGGAAGGTTATGAAGAGTCTAAAAGCCAAGAGTGGGGAAGTAATAACTTTAATACGTTCATCAAATTAATTCCCTCTGTAAATGCCGCAGATTTACAGCAGCCTCTTCAGATTATTTTTGAAAAGTACATGGTACCTTGGGCTGCCGCCTTTATGCCTGGCTTAGACCGTGAACAATTTGAAGCCGAGGGAAATTACATCAGATACAGCACAGTGGCTTTAACTGATCTCCACTTAGCCTCTAACAGAGTGGCAGAGATGAGTACCAACTCCGACAAGCAAAACATCTATATTCTTTCTTTCATAGCCTTGTTTCTGATGACATTGGCTTGTGTAAATTTCATGAATTTATCTACCGCCCAGTCTTTAAAAAGAGCTAAAGAAGTAGGCGTTAGAAAGACACTCGGTTCTAGTAAATTTGGTTTAGTTAGACAGTTCTTAACAGAGTCAGGACTTATCTCATTTCTATCTTTATTAGTGGCATTAATAGTAGCCATCATAGCCTTACCTTACTTTAACGATTTGGCAGGAAAAGAAATGACCATCCCTTTTGGCAATCCATTATTCTGGCTCACTATAGTTTTAATAACCCTCTTTCTTGGCCTTTTCTCTGGTAGCTATCCAGCTTTCTTTTTATCAAGATTTGTACCTGTGAAAGTATTAAAAGGCGGAGGACAAACAAACATAGGTGGTGGAAACATCAGAAACTCCTTAGTTGTTTTTCAATTTGCTATTTCTGTCTTTTTAATCATAAGTACTTTGGTCGTATTTCAACAGTTGAAATATATTCAAAACAAAGATTTAGGCTTCCAAAAAGACCAGATGCTCATCATTGACGATGTTTATGCTGCGGGTACTTCTGTAGAGTCTTTTAAAGAACAAGTTGCCAACTTAGGTTTAGTAGAATCTGCCACGTTAAGTAGCTTTTTACCTACTCCATCAAACAGAAGTGATAATGGCTTTGAACTAGAAGGCTCTGGAGAAGAAAACAATTCCGTTCAGATGCAAAGCTGGGCAATAGACCACGATTATGCCAAAACATTAAACTTAGAGATGGTGGCAGGACGCTTTTTTGACAAGTCTTTTAGTACGGACACTAGCGGAATAGTTATCAATGAAACGGCTTTATCTATTTTGGGACTAAGTCCCGAAGAAGCCATTGGAAAAAGATTGACCACTGGGGTCGGTGTTGAAAATCCAGAATATTCTACCATTATAGGTGTGGTAAAAAACTTCCACTACTCATCATTCAAAGACGACATTGCTGCACTAAGCATGCATATCGGAGGCTACGCAAACAAACTAACCGTAAGACTGAAACCTGGTGATTTTAAAAGCACCATAGTCGAAATTGAAGAAAAATGGCAGGCAGTGGCTCCCGGGCAGCCTTTTAATCATTATTTCATGGATGATTCTTTCAATAACACTTATGAATCAGAGCAGCGTTTGGGAAGTATATTCTTCACTTTCACCATTCTTTCTTTATTAATAGCTTGTCTTGGCTTATTTGGTTTAGCTGCTTTTAATGCGGAAAAACGTACCAAAGAAATAGGTATAAGAAAAGTAATGGGAGCCAGCGTAGGTCAAATTAGCTACCGACTTACCATCGACTTTTTAAAGCTAGTGGGTGTAGCCATTTTGATAGCATTGCCTTTAGGCTGGTTTGTCATGAACAAATGGCTAGAAGACTTTTCATATAGAATTGACATTCCTGTTTGGATATACATTTTAGCAGCAGTTTCTGCCGTTCTAATTTCTATTTTGACCGTGAGTTATCAAAGTATAAAGGCCGCTGTAGTCAACCCTGTAGAATCTTTAAAGAGTGAGTAGTTTTATCGGCTAAATTTCTTTTATCCGAGTATAGAAAAATATATAAACAATGGATTCCTTATATCGCCATGTACTGTTTGAACATTGTCGAAATTCTAACATCAAAAGCTAAATGATGAATGAATGAATAAGAATTTCGACTGTGTGAGTTTACATGGTGTTGTTTTTTTTGCTTCGTTTTTTTTCTAAAAAAAATGACGTCCCCACTGGAAAGTGAGCGAGTAATAAGATTTGGTTGAAGAACATACTGTCTCTTTAGCGGTCATTTTCCAGAGTATTCATCAAAATAAGCAACACAAAAGCATTAATTATGTTGAAAAATTATTTCAAAATAGCTTGGAGAAATATCAAAAACGACAAACTGTTTTTTGGTATCAATATGTTAGGCTTAACTGTGGCTTTTCTTGTGGCCATTGTGCTTTTCTTGTCTGCTCATTTTGAGTTTTCTTTTGACAACTTTCAGGCAAACAAAGAGCAACTGTACAAGGTCTTTTACAAAGTAAACAGACCTGAGAAAACAGAATTTGGGACGGCTATGCCTTTCCCAAAACAACCTGCTATCAAAGCAGAGTTTCCTAATGAAATAAAATACGCCAGCAGAATTTTAGATGGAGGAATGTACCTTCAAAAAGGGGACAAATCCTTTGACTTAGATGTCAATTTTGTGGACGAAGATTACTTTGAAATGTTTTCTTTTGATTTGTTAAAAGGCAATAAAAAATCCGCTTTAAGTCAACTTAATAATATTGTACTAAGCCAAAAAACCGCTGAAAGCATTTTTGGCAAAGCTAATCCTATCGGTGAAACCGTTATGGTTAATTTTGGAGCAGGCACCGTGCCCTTTACCGTCAATGCTGTCACACAAAATGCCCCAGAAAACTCCTCCATTGAAAATCAGAATCTGGTTAGAATAGAAGCTTTTCCAGACTACTTAAAACAGAAAGACAACTGGAACTCAAAAAATCATGACTTATATATACAATTGGCCGAAGGAGTCAATTACCTAGACTTTGAAAAAAACCTTAAGCCTTTCACAGAAAAGTATTACCATGAAGACATCAATTTTGCCAAAGAATCGGGTTACGCAGGTGACGAACGTGGTGAAATAATCAGCACCAGGTTATTACCTTTTACTGAAATACATTTTGACCAAGAAGTTGGAAATAATGCCACTGCCCCCTATTACCCATATATTTTATTGGCTATTGGTTTATTAGTTCTTCTCATTTCATCCATAAACTTTATCAATCTCTCCATTGCCAAAGCCTTCAAACGCTCTAAAGAAGTAGGTATGCGAAAAGCATTAGGTGCTACCAGAAAACAGCTCATTTGGCAGTTTTGGAGCGAAGCTTTTATCACATATTTTCTTGCTTTCGTTTTGGCTATGACTACAGCTCTATTTATAATTCCTGAAGTGAATGCATTATTAAATGGACATCTAAATTTCAAGCAGCTCTTTCAAGTAAATGTTTTGCTAAGCATCTTCATAACCTTTACCATCATTACTGCTTTGGCAGGTGGATATCCCGCATTGATGGTCTCGAGATTTCAGACCGTGGCGGTTTTAAAAGGTAAAGTAAAAACGAGTTTGGTAAAAGGCGGAATCAGGAATACGCTCATTGTGGTTCAGTTTACTATTTCTATTGGTTTAATAGCGGCCACTTTTGTTATCTGGAATCAGATAAACCTGCTGCAAAACAAACCATTGGGTTTTGATAAAGAACATGTGATTAGTATTCCTGTGGGTAACAGCATTGATGGCTATTCACTTTTAAGCTATTACAGAAATGCTTTAGCCGGCGAAAGTCAAATTCAAAGTATTACGGGCTCTGATGGCAACCTAGGTATTGGCAATGACCACAGCAGTATGTCATCCGTTTTCGGGTTCAACCAAGAGAACAAGAACATTCAAACCAACGGTCTTAATGTAGATTTTGACTATGTAGAAACCGTGGGTTTACAACTTATAGCCGGTAGAAGTTTTAATAAGAAATACGCCACAGACAGCACGGAAGCCTGTATCATCAATGAAGCCATGGCCAGAGAGCTTGGAAGTATAGAAGATTTAATAGGTACCAGAATCAATTTGGACGAAGGAAAAACAATTATCGGGATTGTAAAAGATTATCATTTCCAGTCACTGCACAAAACGGTAGAGCCTTTGACATTAATGTTTAACAAGCCATTTGGTATTTCCTATATTCTTGTCAAAATCAATGGCTTAAATCCAGGACAAACCATGAAACTCTTAGAGGACAAATATCTGGCTTATGCTCCGCAGGCTGATTTTCAAGGATCTTTCCTAAATGAAAACACAAACAACCAGTACAAAAAGGAGCAGAAGTTTGCGAAAATCTTTGTTACCGCCGCCAGCATTGCCATTCTTCTTTCTTGTATCGGGCTTTTTGCGGTAGCACTTATGGTGATTAAAAACCGAACCAAGGAGATAGGTGTAAGGAAAGTTTTAGGAGCTGACACACATAGGCTGGTAGTACTCATGAGCAAAGACTTTCTTTTATTGGTTTTAGCATCTATCCTAATAGCATCGCCCATGGTCTATTATATCATGAATTCTTGGCTAGAAAAATTCCCATACAGAGTGGGTGTAGACTGGAAAGTATTGGCTTCTTCAGGAGCTTTAGCTTTGCTAATAGCATTTATCACGGTGGCTTACCACGCTATTAAAGCAGCTCAAATGAATCCCGTCAATTCATTAAAATCTGAATGAGTTAGGAACCTCTCTATCCTGTTTATCGTAAATTAGATGAAGTATTCTTTGAGACAGATTTTCATGAGACATCTCTAGTTTAATTCATTCAATTTCGATAACACCCTCCTAGGAGGCCAAGCATAAAACAGGTAATATGAAAAGTATAAATCCGGCAACAGACCAACTCTTAAATAACTATCAAGAACTCACAGATGAGGAAATTATTTCCAAATTAGACAAAGCAAAGGGTGCTTTTGAAAGCTGGAGAAAAGTACCATTACTGGACAGATGCAAATTACTCACAAGGGCAGGCGAAGTCCTTAGAGAAAACATCGAAGAATACGCCAAAACCATAACGGAGGAAATGGGGAAACCTATTTCCGAATCTCGCTCAGAAATAGAAAAATGTGCTTGGGCATGTGATTTCTACGCAGAAAATGCAGAAGAGTTTCTAAAAAATGAATTCATAGAAACCGACGCTCAGAAGAGTTTTGTCGCACATCATCCAATAGGCACTGTCTTCGCGGTAATGCCATGGAATTTCCCTTTTTGGCAGGTTATAAGATTTGCAGCACCTACGCTAACTTCAGGAAACACTGGCGTTTTAAAACATGCATCCAATGTTTTTGGATGTGCGTTATGCATAGAAGACGTTTTCAAAAAAGCGGGCTACCCAGAATTTGTTTTCCAGAGCTTTTTAGTAAGCTCAAGCAAAACGGAAATTATTATTTCTCATGAAGCCATAAAAGCCGTAACTCTAACGGGAAGCGAAGCCGCCGGTAAGTCTGTTGCGGCATTGGCCGGAAAATACCTCAAAAAGTCACTATTAGAACTCGGTGGAAATAATGCGTTTATAGTACTTGAAGACGCGGATTTAGACGAGGTAGCTGAGCTAGCCGTAAAAGCTAGAATGTTGAACGCTGGGCAGAGCTGCATAGCCGCTAAAAGGTTTATCATCGCAGAAAGTATTTATGACGAATTTGTTGAGAAATTCATCGCCATCACTAAGAAGCTAAGAACAGGAAACCCGCTAAAAATTGAAACGACCATTGGCCCTTTGGCTCGAAAGGAATTAGCTACTGATCTTCAGAAACAAATAAGCGTCTCCGTTAGCCAAGGAGCCGAGATCCTTTTGGGAGGAGGTAGAAACGGAGCCTTCCATGAGCCTACCGTTTTAGGAAATGTATTACCTGGAATGCCGGCTTTCGACGAAGAAACCTTTGGACCCTTAGCTGCCATGATAAAAGCCAAAAACACAGAAGAAGCCTATCAATTAGCGGCAAATTCGAGTTTTGGACTTGGTGTGACCGTTTGTACTACCAATATTGAGTTGGCACTTTCTATGGCCCCAGAGATTCCAGATGGAGCATACTTTATCAATGAACTGGTGAAGTCTGACCCAAGGCTACCCTTTGGCGGAACTAAAAACTCTGGATACGGCAGAGAACTCGGTAAAGACGGTATGATGGAGTTTGTCAATAGACAAACCGTTTATTTGAAATAAATGAATTCGACGCTGAACTGTCCAAAAACGGAAAAACTGTCCGAAACTGAACAAAATTAACATCCCAGAGTTGAAATAGAACACTCATTATGAGACACTTGTACATAATGGCATAATGTGTGACAATTTTTAAATATAGAAACGCTTAAGCAAAACACTATGTTTAGAAACTATTTCAAAATCGCTTGGAGAAATCTTATTAGAAATAAAGTATTTAGTTCTATTAATATTTTGGGCTTGTCGCTAGGCTTAGCCGTGGTAATGCTTATTACGCTGTATGTTAAAGACGAGCTAAGCTACGACCGTTTCCATGCTCAAGAACCACAAATTTTCAGGGTTGTTAATAATTGGTACAAGCCAGACGGCAGCAAAGGCGGGACGGATAGTAACACTGGAAATCCACATGGACCTATGTTTCATGCTAACGTACCAGGCATCAAAGATTATGTAAGGGTAAAGGGAGAATACAAGGATGTCAGACAGAAAAACCAAGTCGATGGCTTTGAAATGCTCAGTGCCGATTCTTCTTTCTTCTCTATTTTTAGTTTCCCTCTGGTGTATGGCGATGCCAAAACGGCACTGAAAGAACCTCATTCTATTGTTCTATCTGAAGAAAAAGCAGTACAATTTTTTGGTAAAAAGAACGCCCTCTACGAAACTATAGAAATAAAAGATGGAGACGATTTTAAATACTTCACCGTCACCGGAATCACCAAAAAATCACCTCAAAACTCCAGTATAAAGTTTGATATGCTGATACCTTACATTGTCTCCTCTGAAGCTGACAATGAACAGTGGTTTAATCATTTCTTAAACACTTTTGTGGTGTTAGATGAAAAAGCTAACAAGAAGGAAGTAGAAGCCCAAATAGCGTCTTATTATAAGAAAGAAACGGCATTGGCACTAAAAGAAATGCAGGAAACCTATGGAGACGTAGGTAGCTCAACATATGTTTTACAATCTTTAAAAGATATGCATTTGAGTACCGACTATGTGGCTCAAAACGGCCTAAAAGACAGCAGTAACCCCATGCTATCTTATTTATTATCAGGAATAGCTATTTTTCTATTGATCATTGCTTGTATCAATTTTATCAATCTAACCATTTCCCAGTCGCTTAAAAGAGCCAAAGAAATTGGCCTAAGAAAAGTGGTCGGCGGAGATAAAAAACAGCTAATTTATCAATTTCTTGGAGAGTCCTACTTAATTGGTCTTTTGGCTTTCATTTTCGCCATCTTGCTGGTTAATTTATTCCTCCCAACATTTAATGAACTGGCCAACAAAGCTCTATCCTTTAGCTATCTGCTAGACGCTAAGCTTATTGGATTTTATATAATGACCTTCATACTCACCTCCACCTTGGCAGGCTTTTATCCAGCACTGGTTTTAAGTGGTCTTAGTCCTGTGTCTTCGCTTTACAACCGAACTAAACTATTAGGTAAAAACTACCTTCAAAAATCTCTGGTGGTGGTTCAGTTTGCTTTAGCAGGTTTCTTAATAGTCCTTTCTTTAACGGTTTACAATCAGTTCAAATTCTTAATAAACAAAGACCTTGGCTATGACGATAAGGATATTATAGAAGTGTATTTTGGACAGAATATAGATAAAGAAAAAGCAACCCTTTTTAGAGAGCTACTTCTTAAAAATGCGAACATTCAGGGTCTTGCGGCAAAAAATAGTGGCGGATGGGCTACATCAGCCAAAGTAAACGGGAAAGACGAACTAAATTTCGCCTATGAGACTATTGACGAGGCCTATATTCCTATGCTAAAACTGACGCTCAAAGCAGGAAGAAATTTCTCAACAGAGTTTCCTGCAGATGCTTCTACAGGAGTTTTGATAAATGAGGCTTTCGCAAAAAAAGCAGGCTGGAAAGTGCCCTTAGGTCAAACTGTAGACTTTTGGTATAAAGACAATGAAAAATACACCGTCGTGGGGGTAGTAAAAGATTATCATTTTTTAAACTTAAGTCAGGAAATTCGCCCACAACTTTTCACATTGAAACCAAACGGTTTTGGTATGGCAAATATTAAAATTGCTCCTAAATCCGAGTCGGAGAGTTTAGCACATATAGAAACTACCTTTAAAAGTATATTCCCTAGAAATTCTTACTCTTATAATTTCAAGAACTTAGAAAATATAAAGGACTATGAAAAAGAAGCCAAATGGCAACAGATAACATTTATAAGCACACTGTTGACCATCTTCATTTCATGTATTGGACTTTTTGGCCTGGCCCTTTTATCTGCCGAAAACAGAAGTAAGGAGGTAGGAATTAGAAAAGCCATCGGTGCCTCAGTAGTGAGTATTGTCAAACTCTTAACCAAAGACTTTCTTATACTCACACTTATTTCGTTGGTCATTTCTTTGCCATTGGCATATTTCGCAGGACAAGAGTTCTTGCAAAATTATCCTTACCACGAAGAAATGCAGCCGTGGATATTCGTAATTTCAGCCATTTCTGCACTATCCGTTGCCCTACTAACGGTTTCCTATCAAGCCGTGAAAGTAGCTCTTATAAATCCTGTTGAAACTTTAAGACGAGAATAGCTTCGACAGAATTAGATAACTTTTTGAGAAACTCAGTTATCTAAATTTGAAAATTACTTTATGCTAAAAAACAACTTCATACTCGCATGGCGAAACCTTACTAAAAACAAGCTATACACCTATATTAATATTGGTGGCTTGGGATTGGGTATGGCTACCGCCGTTATGCTTATACTCTGGATTTATAACGAATTTACTTTTGATGATTTTCATAAAAAATCAAAAGCAATCTACCGAGTTACTTCACATATAAAAATCAATGAAAACGAAACTTGGCATTGGGGCTTAACACCAATGCTCTTACCTCAAGAGCTCAAAAACAACTTCCCCGAAATAATTGAAACGACATACCTTTATACCCCATGGAATGACGCAGATGTAAGGATTGACAATAAGTTAATATCTGTCAAGAAACTTTTGTATGTCGAAAGTAATTGGTTTGACATATTTGATTACGAAGTAATTAATGGGAGTTTGGTTAGTCTCAAAAACAACAAAAATGCCATTGCCATTACCAGGTCGAAGGCAAAAGAATTATTTGGAGAAAGCGACCCATTAGATAAATTGATACAGCTGGACTCTCTAAATTTGGTCATCAAAGTAGTTTTAGCTGATTACCCACCAAACACCACTTTTAAGTACGATGTGTACGTTCAAAATGCAGCCAGATTAACAAATTCAGAAGCATTAAAAAACGACCAAAATTGGAATAGTTTCAATTACCAAACCTTTGTGGTATGTAACGAAAAAGCTGAACTAGCAGGGCTTTCAAAAAAAATGACAACGATGTTCAGAAAGCTTAGGGACGATAAAAATGAAAGCAACAAACTCGAACTTCAAGCTTTATCCGCTATACACTTCGACGATTCTATCACACAAGGGGAATTAATTGCACCAATCGACAAACAGGTACTCTATATTTTTTCAGGAATTGCGTTTTTAATTCTCTTGACAGCATGCATAAATTACATAAACCTTACTACGGCCAATCTTAGTCTCCGAAACAAAGAAGTTAGTATTAAAAAATTTATGGGTGCCTCGAAAAAAGGTTTGTTTTACCAATTTTTCACCGAATCTGCCCTTACAAGTTTTTTGGCGATGCTGCTTGCCATTGCTCTTATATATATTGGACTTCCAAGATTAGAGACATTGGTCGAATATAAATTTAATATAAGTAAAAACATTCTCGTTTGGCAAATACTGGGAGGCATTACGTTAGTTACAATTTTGTTTAATGGTATTTACCCTTCTGTACTTTTAGCAAACCTTAAACCCTTAGAATTAATCCGTGGTAAATCACTACTTGGTACCCGAAAAGCGACTTTTCGCAAAGTTTTAGTTGTATTTCAATTTGCATTTACCATTACCCTTTTGATATGTACAACATTGATATTTAATCAATTAAACTTCATTCAGAATAAAGACTTAGGATACAATAAAGAGCAAGTTTTTTCTATCTCCATTCCCTGGTATGCCGATCAATCTGGCGACAAAACTGCCTTGATCTACAGTCAATTACAAAACGAAAGTCAGCTGATTAATATCACCCGTAGCAGCGGAAACATTGTGGATTTCAGTAATAATCATAGCGGAAGTCTAGATTGGGATGGAAGAGAAAAAGACTGGAATCCTACAGTTTCGCCAATGTCTGTCTCTGATAATTATCAAGCATTTTTTGGATTAAACATTAAAAGTGGAAGATGGTTTGAGCCCAAAAACTCAAGCGATGACAATCATATCATCTTAAACGAAACGGCCGTAAAGGAATTTCAACTGAAAGAACCTATTTTAGGTCGAAAATTCACCTATCAGGGTCGTACAGGACAAATTATTGCTATCGTAAAAGACTTTCATTTCAAAAGTCCAAAAGAAAAAATTTCGCCTTTGCTTCTTTACAGAAATAACAACCGACAGAGCACCATAAGCATAAAAGCAAATGCCCACAATATTTCAGGAGCTATTGCTTCAGTGGAGAAAATTTGGCAAGCTAATTTACCAAATATGGCTTTCAAATATGACTTTCTGAGTGATACATACGCTAAACTTCACGAGTCGGAAACTAAACAATTGACCATGTTTTATTCCTTTGCAGGTATTGTTTTACTTATATCTTGCATTGGGCTTTTTGGTTTGGCGACATTTGCGGCAGGTGCAAGAATCAAAGAAATAGGCATACGCAAAGTGTTAGGAGCTAGCGTAATAGAGATTATTAATTTGCTTTCAAAAGAGTACCTAAAATTAATAGCAATGGCCACACTTATGGCCTCACCTCTGGCGTATTGGATCATGGAAAAGTGGCTGCAAAATTTCGCAAACCGGATACATATAACTTGGTGGTCATTCTCTATTCCTGGCCTTTTAGTTGCTTTTGTAGCCTTGTTGACCGTTAGTTACCAATCTGTTAAAGCAGCTTTATTAAACCCTGTGGAGAGTTTGAAGCGTGAGTAACTTTAAGGAGATTTGACAAATACACTTAACCTAGGCTGATATAAAGAAAAGTAAGCTACCACGAGAAAAATAGATGAGAAAGTAGGGCTTCCGAAGAAATCAATGGAGGACTGGGTATATAGAAACAAATTTCTTTATATTGTATCTTGATATTATTCAAACCCTCGAACCCATAAAATCATGAAGAAAACACTACTACTCCTTATTCTATTTACGACCAATTTAGCCTTTGCTCAAAAGGGCTGGACTTCGCTTTTTGATGGAAAAACATTTGATGGCTGGCATATCAATGAAGACGACCCAAGCTGTTTCTCGATTGAAGATGGCACTATTAAAGTAGCAGGTAAAAGGGCTCACGTTTTTTATGATGGAACTGTAGGAAATCATGACTTTAAGAATTTTGAGCTTAAAATAAAAGCCATGACCATGCCTGGGTCTAACTCTGGAATTTTTATCCATACCGCCTACCAGGCTACTGGCTGGCCATCAAAAGGATATGAAATACAAGTAAATCAAACGCATACCGATTGGCGAAAAACGGGAAGTCTTTATAGTGTTGAAGATGTAAAGGAGAATTTTGCCGAAGACAACAAATGGTACCAGTATCATATCATTGTAAATGGTAAAAGAATTATTATTAAAATAGACGGAAAAGTAGCCGTAGATTATACCGAGCCTGATGTACTTCCAGAAAGTCGTGGGACTAAAAGGCTGAGCTCTGGAACTTTCGCACTTCAAGGCCATGACCCCAAAAGTATTGCCTATTTTAAGGATATCAAAGTGAAGATTTTAAATTAGGGATAAATTCCTTTTGAAGAAAATATTATGGCAAAGCTCGGTGGGCTTTGCCATTTTTATATCATAGAAGTTCGCCAAAATTGTTTTGGCAAATCGAGTGGAATTTGGAAGAAGGGTGAAATTATACCTAGCACAAAATATATTATGAAATTTTTATTGATAGATATTCCTTAGGAAAAGTGTAGCATCCCTACATTTATTCGTACGAAAATGTGTGTAATTATACATTTATTCGTACGAATAAATGTATTTTTGATTTAAATTATTGCTACAAGTTCATGAATAGAGTCATATTTAAAGAATTAACAAAGTGGAAAAGTTCGAAAAACAGAAAGCCTTTAATCATTAAAGGAGCAAGGCAGGTAGGCAAAACTTGGCTCATGAATGAGTTTGGCAAAAAGGAGTATTCGTCTATTGCCTATTTAAACTTTGAAAGTAGCGAAAGGCTTAAAAATATTTTCCTTTCAGATTTTGACATAGAAAGAATAATCTTGGTCATAGAGATTGAGACCAAAGTAAAAATAGATCCCGACACCACCCTTTTAATATTTGATGAAATCCAAGAAGCCGAAAAGGGACTAACTGCATTAAAATATTTCTACGAAAAAGCTCCCGAATATCACATAATAGCAGCAGGTTCTTTGCTAGGATTGAGCCTTCAAAAGAACAATTCCTTCCCCGTCGGTAAAGTTGATTTTCTGGAATTATATCCATTAAGTTTCTTAGAGTTTTTAGAGAATATTGGCGAAAACGCTTTGGCTTTAAGTATTGAAGAGCAGAGATGGGAAATTATAAGTTCTTTCCATAAAAAACTTGTCCAGTACTTGCGTCTATATTACTTTATAGGTGGTATGCCAGAAGTCGTTTCTAGTTACATTCAGGACAAAGACTTAGAAACGGTAAGAAGCTTGCAAAAGAAAATAATTCTGGGTTATGAGAATGATTTTGCTAAACACGCTCCCATGGAAATAGTACCAAGAATAAAGCAAGTTTTTGGTTCTATCTTAGGTCAAATATCAAAAGAGAACAAGAAGTTTATCTATGGTCAAATAAAAAAGGGAGCAAGAGCAAAAGACTTTGAAAATGCGATAAATTGGCTAATAGATGCAGGATTAATCCTTAAAGTAAATAGAATCAACAAGCCATCCATTCCACTAAGTTCATACTCCGACTTAGATGCATTTAAGCTTTTCCTTGTAGACAT
The DNA here is from genome assembly GCF_055134445.1 of Arcticibacterium sp. Taxonomy (NCBI): domain Bacteria; kingdom Pseudomonadati; phylum Bacteroidota; class Cytophagia; order Cytophagales; family Leadbetterellaceae; genus Arcticibacterium; species Arcticibacterium sp. The sequence continues at coordinate 7,360 of NZ_JBSRVI010000186.1, read as the reverse complement.
AGGCTTATTAAACGCCATGGCCAACATTGACCAAACCATTTTACTAGAAAGAAATGACATCTTAAAAGAGTTCAAAGGTGCATTAACAGAACAGTATGTTTGTCAACAATTAAAATTAAATCACGAACTCTATTATTGGTCTGCCCCAAATGGCACCGCCGAAATAGACTTTCTAATTCAAGAAAAAAACGCCGTTATCCCAATAGAAGTTAAAGCTGAAGAAAACTTAAAATCAAAAAGTCTAAAAGTGTTCGTAGACAAATATCAACCAGGAACGGCCTTAAGGATATCTATGAGTCCGTTTAGGGAAGATGATTGGTTAACCAATATTCCTCTTTATGCCGTAACTCTGTAGATAACTTGTTTGCCTTTTGACTATTTATTAAAAATAATTGAATGAACATTGATAAACACTAATCTAAATTTAAATTAAGTTATGGGAATATTCTCAAATATAAAAAAGGAAATCTATATCAACCAGCTAGTAATTGGATACACAATGATCTACAACTGTGATGACTATCAAGCTATTGGTGCCCTAAGAAGCAACTATGACAAAGATGAGCTAAAAAAAATACTCAAATATCTAAAAATACTTGAAATGAAAATTGGTTCTGAAGGGATACGTCGCTTATATGGGAGTCCTGATAATCCATTTAAGGAATAACACAACCAATCACTCCTTCTCAAACAAAGCCTTAAAACACTTGGCATCACTATCTTCTTGACTATCGCCATAAAACCTGTCTAAAAAGCTGCCTGCTGAACTCCAAACCGTTTGAACCATGCCTGTAAAACGCTCTTTCATTTCTGGAGTAGCGTTGGCTCTTAAGTCTAGCATCATTTCCTTTTGCTTTAAAGCCAATTCTGTATTTCGCCATGGCGAAATAGCCACATCAAATCCTTTCATGGCAAACATAACAGCCGTAGGATCTACACGCTCATAATGCCAGTCGCAAATCATGACATCTTTAGGAATCATATCAATGGCTCTGTGCGTATTATTATAACTCGCCTCCCATAGCCCTATTCCAGTAGTTTTTCCATCTATTAATCTATCTCCCCAAATCCATAAACGTTTGCCGTTTTGGGCCAAATGATTACGGATTTTAGTTACCTCTCCTGCAAATAACTCTGCCTTATCTCTTCCCTGACATCTTGGGCAGTCTTCATGTCCGATATAAAAGACTTCATCCATACCCGCATGAAAAGCATCCGCCTTAAAAGCAGCAATTATCTCATCTACTATTTCAAAAACCACCTTATGCACTCCTGGATGAAGCGGACAGTAACTTTTGCAGTACAGTCCATCACTATTAGGCCATTCATACTTCTTCGGCATCTTCACTCCGGGTGTTTCATCAAATTCTGGATAGGCCTTCAAGAGCATCTCCTCCTCCTCTGCCCAAGACTGATGTCCTAATAAATTGACCTGTGGAATTACAGCAATTTTATTTTTTTGACATGCAGCCACTATTTTGTCCACCTCAGATTGAGATAGCCCATCCTTTCTGGCCAATTCTGGATGAGATTTATATTGAAAATTATAATCCACCCTTAAGATTAAAGTGTTGATGTGGCGAGGAGCTAATTCCTCATTGATAAATTTCACAAAACGGTCTACATTCTTTTTATCCGGGGCGGCTATCGCAAGCCCTCTTACCGGCAACGTTTCTTGAGCCAATGCTATTCCTGAGATAAGCAACGAAAGCGTAAATACGATGATTTTTTTCATTCAAAAGGGTTGTTAAAGTTTAAAAAAAAAAGCGAAATTACAATTTTAATCTGACGCCAATTTTAGAAAGAATTGCAGCGAAACCTATCATGGCAAAAGCCCACACTAAAGAACCCAAAACCGCCAACCACTGTGTTTCATCTTGTTTATAAAATAATACTTGAAAAGGCATCGACCAGATTAAATAATAGACAATATCTGGGGCTAAGTAAGTTGTTAACGAATTTTCACCCGCTGGCTTAAATGGTCTGAAAACACCCGTTATACTTTTCACATCAAGCACATAATATAATACCGCAAAAAGCAACATACTTATGCCACTACAAAGCATCGCCCAACTAGGCGTAGCCTGAATTTTAGAGAAAATAAACCAGTTGTGAAGTACAAACGCTAGTATTAAGCTTCCCAAGCTTATTGGAATTATCTGTTTCAAAAACTTGATATGTTCATTTCTGAATTGCTTTAAAAGAACGCCTATAAGCAGTCCAGAAAGCACGATAAAAGGCACATTGCCATTTAGAATAACTCCAAAAATAGATTTAAGAGGATTTAGAAAGGCTGTCAATCCCAAGACGGAGAGCATGTTTAAGCTTAGAAAAACCAAACAAGCCAATGCTGTCTTCCAGACACTGTCTCTCAGAAAAAAATAGGTAAAAGCAGCGGTAAAATACCCCCAACCAATTAAGCCTAAAATGCCCCACCAACTTTTTTCTATAAACGTTGGATTTTCTGCTGTGCCCCCTCTGAAAATGAACGCTAGGAAAAGCAACAGTACTATACCTACATATTTTAGATAAGCAACTTTACTCCCTTTAGGATATTTGTTCCAAACCAAAAACACGGAGATATAACCTAAAACCACCCAGAGCGTTTTACTTATTCCGGTAAGCTCCTCGTTAAAGCTTTCTGAGGCATTGACCATGAAAACCCCAATAATTAATAAACTAAAGGTCCTGCTCAAAATATGCAATACCAGCTGAAAAGAGCTTTCCTTACTTTTAGCACGAGCAGCAAATGCAAAAGGAATAGACAAACCCACCATAAATAAAAAGCCTGGAAAAACCCAATCTGCCAGACCTAACCCATCTTCCGTTGCACTTGTATGACCCAGCCACTGTGGAACCCCCGGAATAAAAAGGTCATTCACAAAAAGCATCAAGAAAAGCGTAAGCCCTCTCATGATGTCTATTGATAAAATTCGCTTGTTTTGCGTTCTTAACTCCATCCTCCAATTAAACTTCGAGAATAGCCACCTGTACATTTTTGGCTATTAATTCTTAAAACATAAGTTATTAAAAGTTTTTAATAAATACCCCGACTACTTCTAATTAATCCAAAAAAAATCTATTTAAACCAGTTATACCGTAATACTTAGCCTAAAGAATAAGGTAATCTGATATATAAATAAGCATTGAAGAGCTTTAAATCATTAAGTAGTTAATACGTATATTATTTAAAAACGGAAAACTTCTTATAGCTACAAAAAAGCCTTTTGACCGCTTGGGTATATGATTTAGCCACTTTTAGAGTACTTGGCACTTCGGATGTTAATAATTGATTAATTCTTGATGGACTTTCGACAAACTTAATTGGTTCAGACCCATTTCATACATCCTTAAATTAATAACTTCTCTAAATTAGACGATTCTACTGGCATGGTAAGCTCTTCATAATTCACAACCAAGACCAACTTTCAATAAAGTCCTTATTATCTTCCGAAGTATCATTTCCTCCAACCTTCAGTTGTTCCTCTATTCGCTCCGAAACAGCTAGGTATTCTTTTTTTGTTTTTATTGCTCTTTCATTATACGTTTGCACATTCTATTTTGTCATAAGCCTTATGACTTCTTATGAACCGAATATTTACTTTTTTAGAAGTACTTCAATAGATTTATAAATATAACATGAAGAAATAAGGGTCATTAAGGCTCTTATACCAAATTCAAATCTTCAAATTCCTTAATAATCTTAATTCCTTAATGTTTAAAAACCAACTGTTAGGAGCCAATTAACCCTTACGTTTAAATTCTTGCCATTTTTGATATGTAAGAGAACGCCAAAGCCACTCGAATGGCCCATGTTTAAAATATTTCAACCAGATAGGGCTAAAGATTAACTGAAAAAGCCAAAAACCTGCAACAATATAATAAAGCTCATAACGCTCTAATTTTCCATATACACCAAAACCATAAAATATAATGGATGTGCCAATTGCGGTCATGAGGTAATTACTTAAGGTCATTTTTCCAACAGCCGCCAATGCTTTTTGGAGAAAACCCAAAATACCAGATTTAATAAATAACATGGCCAAACCCACATGTCCCAATGTAGTAAGTAGTCTACCTAAATCGTACGTCCTATCTGCTTTGGCTATAGTAACAACATTAAAATTACTATCAACAATCATCATGGTCTCCAAAAAATTAACGCTCAATCCTATTCCGTAACCAACTAACATCATAATGAAATAAAAACGCTTTGATTTTTCTGCATGGAAAATCCTAAGTTTGAAAAAAGCCATTCCTATGAGCATAAAACTCAATATGTCCCACGGCCAGTAACGATACATAATCCAAGTCTGCATAAACTGATTTTCTTTCACTTTAGCCATCATGGCTTTAAAATATCCCTGTTGTTTTGAGGCAATGTCTTCTTCTATTTCTTCTTTTGTATGTTTCGTTTTTTGCTTATCAAAAGCCTTTATTTTCTCTTCTTGTTTTTTTGTTAAAGTCTCGCCAGAATCTTTAATATTTTGCATGGCGATTCCTTCATTCTGGGTCTTAAGTTCATTTTGATAATCACTTGCATACCATAAGGCTCCACATAAAAGTAAAACTCCCGCACAAGACAAGAGCGTTTTAACACTTGCATTTCTGAAAGGAAACAATGTTAACCCCAAAAGAGCATACGGATAAAGAATATCACCATCCCATAAGAAAATGTACACATTAATTATACCGAAAAGAAGCAACCAAAGTGTTCTTCTATAATAAATATCTGCAGCCATTATTCCAGCTCCTTTTTTCTCTAAACCGGATGTCAATAAAATAATGCTCGCCCCAAAAAGTAGTGTAAAAAGCCCTCTCATGGTGCCTTCAAAGAGCATGTTATTGATAATCCAAACTTTCAAGTTTAATTCATGTGCTTCTCCCACAATCGTTGGGTCCGAATAGGAAAAAGGCAGTCCCATTCCATTGATATTCATTAGTAAAATCCCTAGTAATGCAATGCCGCGAAGGACATCTAAAGAGTTAATCCTGTCTTTATCTAGGGTAGGTTTAAATTCAGAAACATCGGTGATGTGTGACATAGCTTTCATGGCTTATTTCGAATAAATTTAGAGAATAAAGTATTTAATGCTTTTGGTTTTTACTCTTCTTTAGGGAGTGGTAAGCTTAATTCACTCTAGCCCGTTCATCGGCTGCTCCGCCTTGTCTTCCTCTTGACGACTTAATTTCTTTTCGACCGAAAGAGGCGGTATAAGTCAGCATGAGTGTTCTGTTACTGAAATCCCAGACGTTTTTAGACGAAAAGTTTTCTGACGGTACAGAAATCTCCGTTCTGTATTTTATGGATTCCGCTAAATCGGTTAAGGCTAAACGTAGGCTTCCTTTGTCGCTTTTTAGTTTGTATTGCATACCCAGGTTTATGCCATAAAAAGGTTTCACCTTATAGGTTCCGAAAAAGCTTGGCCCGCTAAAAAAGGTTGTTCCTTCAGCCATTAATTTATCCGAAATCCTGAAAGATTGTGTGGTATTAAATTGATACGTCAAAACAGAAAATTCCAGCGGATTTACATAGATACTAGATTTCACTTTCTGATGAAGCAATATCAAATTGTTATTCATATTCCACCATTTGTTTACTTTTAAAGGTGCGGCTATAGTAGCAGAAAAGGTGTTGGTATAATCCAAATTAGCAGCAGAGAAAACAAAACGGTCATTTACATCATCATAAAACTGCTGGAAATTGGCGATACTATATTTTTGATGGCTGTAATCTAGACTCACGAACAAAGATTTATAGCTTAAAGCATATTTTACAGAATTAGAAATAGCTGGCTGAATGGCAGCGTTTCCAGAAATGAAGGTATTGGGGTCAAGAAGTATCACAAAAGGAGCTAAATCATTGAAAGTAGGCCTTGTAATTCGCTTATTATAAGCCCAATTCATGCTTAAATCTTTATTGACTTTATGACTGACATACAAAGTAGGGAAAAATAATCCGTAGTTTCTGTCCACTAACTTTTCGCCAGTTTCTGTTTCAAGTTCAGAGTCTGTGTGCTCATATCTTAAACCCGCTTTTAAGCTTGTTTTATCATTGAATTGATAATCCATGCTGCTATAAGCGGCCAAAATAGTTTCATTTAGAAAACTGCTACTAGTTAGTGTTTTGTCTGTAACCCAGCTATTTTCTTTTTGATTCTGAACCTCCACTTTATTTTCGAAATTATTATAACTACCTTTTATCCCATAATCTATACTTCCTTTACTACCCAAAACATTATGAAAATCTAACCGACTAACCCAGGTATAAAGTGGTGTTCGTTTTGTACTTCTAGTCATATAAGTGCTTGTTAAATTATCATTGTTATTGAAAAAACTATTCGCGTAATTATTCGGATTACTATTATCATATTTTAAATAATCAATGTCATAACTTACATAATTCTTATCGCTAAACTTATGTGTCAAATTAAAATTAGCTCCCAAATGGCTCCAAGTATTGGTTTCTGAATTTTTCACTTCCACGCTTGAATCTTTTACATTATTTACTTTGGTGGTCCCTTGGTTAAGACTGTTCATAGCCCATGCATTTTGATATCCTGTAAATAGAAAGCCTAAGACCGTTTTTTTACTTACATCAAAATCCATCCCCATTCTTAAATTATGGTTTTCTTGTTTGGTATCCCTGGAGGCCGTTGTGAAAATTGAAATATCTTGACCATTTCTTAAATAATCTCTTTCAAATTCAAAGGGCTGAAAGCCGTTTTGCTGTACATAAGAATAGGTACCAAAAAGATTGGCCTTCCCTTTTCTATAATTGAGAGTCAAATTATCATTCGTCTTAAGTCCTTTTCCATATCCTGCAGATAAAGAATAGGTGCCATTGAAGCCTTCGTCTAAGCGTTTTTTCAAAACAATATTGATATAACCCGCATTTCCTTCGGCATCAAATTGAGCTGGAGGCGTAGTTATCAACTCAATGCTTTCAATATTATCAGCACTCATACCTTGGAGCATTTGTACCACGGCTGCCGCAGGCATATAACTTATTTTGCCATTTATCATTAAAACCACCCCGCTTTTGCCTACTAAAGCAATGCTATTGCTTTGGCGATTCACAATAACACCAGGCGAACGCTCTAATATTTCGAGGGCTGTTCCACCCGCAGAAACCAGACTGGACGATACATTTATAACAGTTCGGTCTATTTCATTGACATATAAAGGTTTGTTCTCCCGCACCACCACTTCACTTAATTCTGAGCCTTCCCTTAAAGTCATTAGTGGGGCTACGGTGTTTTTGGTTAAAAGAAAAGAAGGACTCAAAGTTTTTTCAAACCCTACAAAAGAAGACTGCAAAAAGTAATTTCCGGTAGCAATATTTTCAAATAAATATGTG
>NZ_JBSRVI010000185.1:0-16980 GCF_055134445.1 Arcticibacterium sp. | reverse complement strand
TTTCTGCATACCAATTTCAGATGTCAAAGAAAAAGTTGGAACAATATCTTATTTAGAGATAAAGGCATCGGATGGTTCTGGAATTAAAACAAGACAAGTTGAAAGAAATTTCTTTACAAATTATGTCTATAGGAATGAAGAGATTATCAATTTAGTCAAAGGGAATTGGTATGAGATTAACGTTAAAGACTACACCTTTGAACTTCCGACATACTTTGCGGGGGGAGAAGGTTCTTCTATAAAACTTTGGATTGATTTAAATAGTGATGGTCAATTTACGGAAGAGGAATCATGGTCTCCAAACTCTTATACAAATCTTATACGTTTTCAAATTCCTACGGAAACCTCAACAGGTTTTCACATCTTGAGAGTAAGGACATTAAGGAGAGAAACTGAAAATGTGGGACCATGTAGTAAAATTGACTTTGGAGAAACGAGGGATATGATCCTATGGATTGATGATCATCAGTCTCCTGCATTAACCATTCAGGCATCCAAAGAACTTCTATGTGCACAGGAGACGATTCAATTTTCTTTATCATCTAATTACCAAGTTCCAGAAAACGGAGTTCATGTCACACTTCAGGATGTACAAGGTGTTGTTTTAAAAGATTTGGGAAATCTGAATACTGGAAACCATACATTTAACTTTAGCTTGGATATACAGGAGTTTGAATTTGGACTTAAGCTGGTTGCTGAAGATCAGTCAAATAATATCGTTAACCATAGTCAAAAGTTGTTTGTTTTTACACCACCTAAACTCTCTATTTCAAAGAATGTTTATGGGGTGAAATCTAAGAGTGCCTCGGTATCTTTTAATATTGAAGGAGGTTTCCACGCAAAATTAGATTATTTGTATAACAATCAGACTTTTACAGTTGGACTTGATAACTATTTTAATGGTCCTCTAGCCTATTCTTTTGTATTAGACATTGTTACGGAGTCTTCTTTAGAGCCCTTGCGAGTATATGATAATGTATGTGGACAAGGTGAAGTTGCAGGTAAGGTAACTGTAAGGGAGGTAGAAGATCAAAACCTAGATATAACGCCTAGGACGACTTTACAATACGCTTTTATCAATACTTGCGATGGTACATTTAGTATTCAACCAGCGGTACAAAATGCAGGAGATTTTCCTTCAGAAAATTTTTTCACGTACGTCTTAATTGATGGAAAAGGTAAATTGATTAAAACATTAGGCAGTGTTAAGCAAAGCATGCTTAGTTTAAATTCAAATGACATTTTGCCTCCAGGCTGGTATTATTTGGAAGTTTTTGCTTCAAAACCATTCAGCCGTAGCTATGTTACTTCGTTCGAAGTTAAAAACACGAAAAAGCCAGATTTGAAAATTTTAAACAATTTTTTTGAGGACAGTTATGGTGTCTTACAGATATCCATGGAGAGACAGGGTAATATTTTTAAGTTTAATGAACTCGGTATTTCGAGTAGAATCAGTGCTCGAAATTTCAGAAAAAAACTTTCTCCAACTTCTACCTTTGTCGGAATGGAGTACAGTGATAGCTACTATAGTTGTCAAGAATCCCAAAGTGTTAACTATGAGTATAAGGCATCCTCAAGAAGTACAAGTAAATTAATTGCTCAAAAAAACATTAAAGCATGCAGTGAAAGCGGAGTAGGCTTTACTTTTTTAAATAGCAATGATTGGGAGCCGAATAACCAATTTGAAGTTCAAATGTTTACTTCCGATGGGAGTTTCATGTCATCGAAATTGGCGACTGCAAATGGAAGGGAACTGTTTAGCGAACCGTTTTTAGAAACGGGATTAGGGGAAAAATATAAATTGAGGCTGGTAAGTACCAATCCTTACAAGGAAAGTGACTTTACCAATGAATTTCAGTTTGGAGAAAAGCTCAATGCTTCTTTTACCGATAGAAACCCGCTTTTAGCTTACGCTGGAATTAGTTACCCCTTGGAAGTCATGTTTGAGGGTAAAGGACCCTATACATTGATCTTAAACGATTCCCTTAGATATGAAGGCTTAAATGATAGTATTAGTACCATTGATTTTATCCCAGATGATAGAACTAATAATATTAAGCTCAGCGAAGTATTAGGAAATTGTGGAACAGGTACTGCTAGTGGAATTAAACCCGTTGAGATAGTTGAGAAACCTTATGTAGAGTTGGCCAGTTTTAGCGACAGTTTGTATTGCTTGAATCGGAACTTAGAAGTCTCTTACAATTTAAAATCAGGTGTTTTTATAGATTCCGCTCAATTATTCTTAGAAGTTTTTGACAAAGTGAGTAATACTTTTATCAAAGTAAGAGATTTAGAAGGAGTTAATAATACGGTGCTAATAAGCCCAAGTGAAATACCTTTAAATGCTAATCTTAATACTTTAAGAGTATCATCAGTTGACCCAGAATTGTCTTTTAACGAATCCGATGTTTTTCTAGAAATGGAGCCATTCTTTGTTCCAATAAGAGATGAAATGAGTGTGGTTGGAGCACAATATTCTTTTAATCTTGGGATAGTGTCAACTTCCGATTTTAAAATTGAGTTTAATAATAATATCTATTTGACTGGAGAGGGTGGCGGTCTTTCTAGGCAGATGGTTCAAGCTATTGTTCCGCCAGATGGAATCTTTGAAGTAACACACTTTGAAAATGCTTGCGGTGAATATATACTTCCTTTGTCTTTTAAGGTTGATTTATTGTCTGAAAAGGAATTTGCAAACCAAGTCGTTATTTATGAAAACCCTATTAGAAGGTGGGATTCGCCAGTAACAGCATCATTACCCTTTTTTGGAGGTTTTGAAATAGAAGTTAAGGTGATGAACTCAAAAGGGCAATTGGTTAAAACCCTTCATCTTAAAGGAACCAATAATGATATCAATAGAAGAAATTTGTATCAAATAGATGTTAGTGATTTAAGCAGTGGGGAGTATTTTCTACTGTTTTATAAAGATGGCATATCATTTAGTAAAAAAATTGTAGTTATTTAGTCTGTATTAAAAATTCATCATAACTAGATTAATTTTATGAATAGGCTTAATTATAATGATAGACATTTTCGGCCAATCGAGAATTCGGAAAACGGAGAAACGTCAATAGATACTATCTTTCATTACAAACAAATGGGAGATATCATAACTTCTGAATACGAGGGCGGGAAGATCATAAAAGGTCATCTTTTAGCAAAAGTAAAATCTGACGGAAGCTTAGAAATGGCCTACCATCAAATCAATACAAAAGGTGAATTATTGACAGGGAATTGTCTTTCTACTCCTGAAATCTTACCTGATGGTCGTATTAGATTACACGAAAAGTGGCGATGGACATCTGGAGACTTTTCTAAGGGAGAGTCAACCCTTGAAGAAATTAAGGAATGACTTATCAAGAAGTCATAGAGGAATTGCATGCTCTATCGAATCCTGAAAAAGTACAATTCAAAAAGGAGAAGTTCGGCATAATTACAAGCGACGCTTTGGGCGTTTATCATGCAGACCTCAAAATATTAGCTAAAAGAATAGGTTCTGACAATGAATTGGCCCTAAAACTCTTTGACTCTGGAATTTTTGAAGGAAGGCTTTTGTGTAGCAAAATTTTTAATCCTAAAGACGTTACAGAAGCACTCATGGAAACTTGGTTAGTGACTTTTGAAAACTGGGAGATCTGTGACTCCTTTAGTATGGGTTTGTTTTCCAAATCGCCATTTGCGGTAAAGAAAATTAGAGAGAGGTCTACCAGAGAAGGTGAATTTGAAAAGAGAGCGGCGTTTGCTACGCTTTCATCTTACTGCATGGCAGATAAGAAATCAGGCAATGAGCTTTTCCTGTCTTTTTTACCAATTATAGAAAGTGAATCTACTGATGAAAGGCTGTATGTTAAAAAGGCTGTAAACTGGGCTTTAAGAAGCATTGGTAAACGAAACACAGATTTAAATAAAGAGGTAATTAGCTTGTCAAATACGTTGTTGAAAAAAGACAGTAAGGCCGCCAGATGGATTGCCAAAGATGCTTTGAGGGAATTAGAGAAAGAAGATGCTAATATTTTGGACTACCCCAGAGCCGTTTATAGAGTATAAGTCGGCATATCTCGTTAATTTGGCCTACAATAGTTGATTTCCCTATGCGTAAAATTCTACTTTCTTTTCTTTTCTTAATTTCATTCCCTACACTTTTCGCCCAAGAGGTGACTAAAAATACTGCTAAACCTTGGGCATACTGGTGGTGGCCGGGTTCGGCGGTTAATGAGGCAGATCTTGCCACTAACTTAAAAACTTACGCAGATGCGGGTTTTGGTGGCATGCATATTATTCCTATTTATGGTGTAAAAGGAGAGGAGGATAAATTTATTCCTTATATGTCTGAACGGTGGCTTGAGATTCTTGATTTTACGGTTAAAGAAGCTCAGAAAAATGGAATGCAAATTGATATGAGTTTGGGTACAGGCTGGCCTTTCGGTGGTTCAGAATTAACCAATATGGAGGCCGCTAAGAAGTTTAACCTGGAAAAGATCAATGGCAAATACGAATTGAAAGTGACGAATACCGGTCAACAGGTTAAAAGAGCAGCACCTGGAGGAGAAGGCTTAGTTTTAGACCACTTCAGCACTGAGGCAGCCGGAACTTATTTCTCTTTGTTTGGCAAAGCCTTCAAAAAGAAAAACTATGGGGTAAGGGCGTTTTATAATGATTCATACGAGGTGTATGGAGCCAACTGGACTGCTAATTTTCTTGAAAAGTTTAAGGCACTGAGAGGTTATGATATTGCCGAACATTATGATGTCTTAGCTTTAGATGCTGCCATAACAGAAAAGCAGCAACGTATCTGGGCAGATTATAATCAAACGCTTCACGACTTACTTTTAAGCACATTTACCAAGAGCTTTACTGACTTTGCACACAGCTTTGGGAAGTTTGCCAGAAACGAAGCTCACGGTTCTCCAGCCAATATTCTTGATTTATACGGTCTTTCAGATGTTCCGGAAACAGAGTTTTTTGGGAGTAAACAATATGACATACCGGGGTACAGACAGGACGAAGACTATGACCCTGGCCGTTTTGGAACGCCAACGGAGTATGTGATGAAAATGGCTTCTTCGCCAGCACATATTTTAGGGAAACCTTTGGTGTCCTCTGAAACCGCCACATGGAATGCCAATCATTTCAAAGGAGCACTTTCTCAAATCAAACCACTGATAGACGAGTCTTTTGTGGCTGGCGTAAATCATGTTTTTTATCATGGTGTGCCCTACTCGCCACCAAGTGCTGAATTTCCGGGATGGCTTTTTTATGCCAGTACTAACTTTAATCAAAACTCGCATTTCTTTAAAGAACTGCCACTCTTAAATAGATACATAGAGGTTTGTCAAACAAGATTACAGCAAAGCACGCCAGATAATGATGTTTTGGTGCTTTTACCTTTTTCTGACTTATGGCATTCTGTGGGTGATAAATCAAAAATGCATTTGGTAGATGTTCATAACATTACCAATGGGGGTATCTTCTCCAAGGAGTTGCTAAAGCTTTTAGATGACTTAAAAGCTGCTGGTATTTCATATGACTTTATTTCAGATAGTCAGCTGTATGATTTAGATGTAGTGGCCGAAAACCAATCTTATTTACGAATCAAGAATGGTCTAGTAAAATATAAGGCGGTGGTGATTCCCAAAACGGTACACATGAAGAAGGAAACGGCCAGTAGGCTGAAGTTTTTCCATGAAGCTAAAGTACCTGTAGTCTTTGAGGATATTTTGCCTTCTAAATCTTTTGGATTTCAGAATTTTGATAAAAGGGATGGCGAGTTGAAAGGTCTGCTTTCAGGAATGGGGGAGGTGGCATCCAAATCTCCTTTAGCCTCTCTTAATTCTTTCGATATTGACGGCGAAGAGCTTGGACAATTAGGTTTAGACTTTACACGAAAAATTAACCTCAAGGGACAAACGGAGTACTTTGTAAGTAATTTGTCTGCTAAAACTGTGGAACAAGAAGTTTGGTTAAATGTTGTTGCAGAAAGCTTTTTGCTTTTCTCTCCATTGACAGAAGTATCAGGCGTTTTAAAGACAAAGGATCATAAAAAAAATCAGTCTTTAATTTCAATTTATTTAGAGCCGGGGCAAAGTATTTTCCTAGTGGCTGGCGGTGATTCAAAAGAAAATTGGGTTTGGCATAAAACAAATGAAGCATTGGAAGTCAAAGGAGAGTGGCAAATTGATTTCTTAGAAGGAAATCCTAGAAAACCTGCTTCTTATGTTACATCTGAATTAAGTTCTTGGACGAATGCTCCAGATATGGATGCTCAGTATTTTGATGGCTATGCCAAATATTCAATAGATTTTAGTTTGTCAAATATACCCGTAAATGCAGCTGTTTTGTCGTTAGGTGATGTGCGTGAAACAGCCAAAGTTATACTAAACGGTGTTGAATTGGGGACAGCATGGAGCTTGCCTTTTACAATCAATGTACCCAAGGGCGTTTTAAAAACAGAGAATCATTTGGAAATAGTGGTAAGGAATACTTCAGCGAATAGAATCCGACTTTTAGACAAAGAAGGTGTAGAATGGAAAAAGTTCTACGACATTAATTTTGTGGATATTACGTATACCCCGTTTGATGCCTCCAAGTGGGATCCTGTCTCTTCTGGTCTTTTAGGACCCGTAAAACTGTTTTTTGAATAATTTTTGACCTAATTTTAAACAAAAATATCACAACCAAATGAGTTTAGATTTTGATAAGAGTGCTGAAAGGCTAAGTGTTTTTGAAGGAGTTCAAAGCTTCTTAGATGAAAAAGGTTTTAGCGTAGTGGCTACGGACCATAATAGACCTTGGGGTGGGTTCTTCGTTTTGGAAGAGAGCCAAGCACCTGAGTTTATTCAGAACTTTTTCCCTCATCTTTCTTTGGAAGATTTTGCAGGCTTTGAGAAGTTGAGCCCTAAAATACTTGTAGTAGCTCCTGACCAGAGGCTTTCTTGGCAATATCACCATAGACGTGCCGAAATCTGGAAATTGATTGGAGGAGTAGCTGGCGTAATTATTTCTGATACCGACGAGCAAACAGAATTGCAAAATTTAGAGATTGGTCAGGTCATTAATCTGAAATGTGGTGAACGGCACAGGTTAGTTGGAACAGACGGTTATGGCATAGTAGCGGAAATTTGGCAGCACACCGACAAAGAAAACCCGTCGAATGAAGATGACATCGTTCGAGTTCAAGATGATTTTGGAAGATAAATAAAATAGCATACTAATCTTTTTAGAGGTTTCAGGAATTTCATGTTTCTTGAAACCTCTTGTTATAAGAGCATACTTGATGAACCATTTCTAAGCTTTAATTGCTTTTAAAAAAAGATAAAAAATGAAAATTCTAATAGCCTCAGATTCTTTTAAAGGAAGCCTTTCTTCAAAACAAGTGGGAGAAGCCCTAGAAAAAGGAATATTATCTATAAAGCCAGAGGCGGAGGTAGAGATAGTGTCTATCGCTGATGGAGGAGAGGGCTCTTTGGATGCCATTAATGAAAGCATAAATGGAACAGAGGTTAAGCAGTTTGTGAAAGACCCTTTTTGGCGTACCATTACAGCTTCTTATTTGAGAAAGGGAGATACCGCTTATATAGAAATGGCAGCCAGCAGCGGTCTTAACTTAATAAAACAGACCCAAAGAAATCCTGAGTATACCACTTCTTACGGTACAGGGCAGCAAATTAAACATGCTGTAAAAAACGGAGCCAAGGAGGTCTATCTTTTTGTTGGTGGCACCGCCACCAATGACGGTGCTATAGGTATGGCTCAAACTTTAGGCTATAAGTTTTTAGATGAAAATGATGAGCCTGTTCTAACGGTAGGAGAGGGTTTGAGTCAAATCAAGAAGATTGTTCCACCAGAAGACAAGTTAGATTTTAAGCTGAAGATAGTTTGCGATGTGACAAATCGAATGTTTGGACCAGATGGTGCTGCTTATGTTTTTGCTGCTCAAAAGGGAGCTGATGAAGATGGTATAAAAAGGTTAGATGATGGTTTAAGAAATCTAGCCGCAGTTATTAAAAGTGACCTTGGAAAAGATGTAAGTACAATAGTCGGAGGAGGAGCCGCTGGCGGAGTTCCTGCAGGAATGGTAGCGTTTTTCGATGCAGAAATACTTTCTGGGACGGTTACAATTATGGATATCGTGGGCTTGAAAAAGAAGATAGCCAAAGCCGATTTAGTTATTACAGGAGAGGGTAAAATAGATAGTCAGACACTTTCTGGGAAATTGATTTCTGGCATAGCGAAAGCCAAGCCAAGTCAGTTGGTAGCTGTTTGTGGTATAAATGAACTTTCTGAAGAGGCGTATTCTGCTATAGGCATTAAATCCGTTTATGCATTGGTGAGTGATACCGTTTCTAAAGAAGAAGCTTTGGAAAATACAGAAGCCTACCTCATTAAAATAGGAGGACAAATAGCCAAAGATTTATAAAAGTTTTTCAATCTCTCCTTCAAGGAGTTCTCTTTGGCTTTGTAAGCTTTCTAACAGAATAAGTTGATTCTTCGCTCTATTGAAATTATGAAGATCGTGTTTTATAGGATAGTAAGTATCGCCGACTAAGAAATCAGCCAGGAATCTTAAAGCTTGCATGAAAATTAAGAATTCTCCAGCATAGAAAAGATGCTTCTTTTCAGTCGAAGTAAGTACCTCTCTCATTTCGGAGATGTATCCACTTAGTAGGGCTTTATAAAAGTCTGGCCTCACCTTAACTTTTTCCCATGACGTGCTTTCCTCGTTTTCTAAGGAAGTATATGTACGAATCATATCACCCAAATCTGAGATACAGTAACCAGGCATGATGGTGTCTAAATCGCAAAGGGCAATGCTTTGATGCGTGTCTTTATCAAAAAGTATATTGTTAATCTTAGTGTCGTGATGTTGGATTCTAATCGGGAAATCAGGATTATTTTTAAGGGCTAGAAAGGTCTGATTGAGTTCTTTCTGAGCCAGGCATTTGTTAATCCATTCTTGGGCAAAAGAAATTCGGTCTGAAAGACCATTTTTAAGAGCATCTTCAAACTGTTGAAACCTGAAATTTAAATCATGAAAGCGGGGGATTGTTTCCGAAAGACAAGCAGGATCTAAGCCATTTAGGTTTTTACTAAAAGAACCCACGGCTGCCGCAGCGGCCCTAGCCATCTCCGTATTTTCTGCCAAATCAATGGTATAGGAGTTAGTAACAAATGGACTTAGTCTCCAAAAATCGCCATTTATTTTGGCGTATGGATTTCCATTTTTGGTGCTGATATATCTTATGAAAATATAGTTCGGATGGGTTTCGGACAAGTAATCTGCACAGGATTTTATATTGCTAGCTATGAACTCTGGTGATTTAAATATCGCGGTATTGATTTTTTGTAAGACAAAGGATTCTGAAATAGTTACCAGAAAGGTTTGGTGTACCAGACCACTTCCTAAGGGCTTTATAGATGCTTGTTGGTCATTTAAGTGGAATTGACTTAGTATTTTCTTTAAATCCTCGCTGGTCATTAATGGTATAATTGAAAGATGTATTGGTACAATGCAAAGGAAATAATTTAACTATTACTTGCTTCTCAAATGGCAATTTCGTAATTTTTAAATGATATAAGTTTAATAGTCTTCTTGAATTTTCAGCATTCACATAGCTACCGTCATTTTTTTTCATTGACAATTTAAACTTTTACTATTATGAGAACTTATATAACCCTTCTAGCGATTTCAGCTGGTGGTCTATTCTTGTGCCAATCTTGTAACTTATCTAGCCAGACTAAAGTACAAGACGAAGAAAAAGAAACGGCTAAAATTATTAAGGTAATTGAAGAGGAAACGGACTGTTTTTTCAAAAGAGATTACGATTGTTGGCAAGATAAATTTACACATACAGATTACTCTTATCAGGCATGGAGTAATTCTGACGGAACCTTTGATGCCTCTGTGGGATGGGAAGCCATCGAAAAAAACCTCGGTAAATACATTAAAGAAAATCCATCTGACCCAGAGGAGCCAGGCTCTAGTCACCCAATGGTAAAGCGGGAAAACATGAAAGTGAAATTTTACGGAAATTATGCGGCCCATTTAACTTGGGACCAATATAATAGTGACCGAAGCCAAGAATACTTTTTACATTCTAAAGAAGTAAGATTGATGGAGAAGGTTGATGGAGAATGGAAGATCGTAAATGTTTCAGCTTTCTGGAATTACAAAAATCGTATTCCTATTGCAGATGTTTAAGATGAGGGATATGTTATGGTCTATCTCGGTTTGAATTCACTTCAAGTGCCTCAGCCATAAGGATAGACCATAACTTATTTTATTGAGCTTTAAATATTCCAATGTCACTAATACATAGAGCCACGGGTGCACTAAAGGTCAGTTTCACCTTCTCGGTGCTGATTTCTTCTGCTAACTTAATAAGTCTATTGGCTCCTATACTGTTTACTTCCGCCACTTTTTCCCAAGCACCGTTTTTGAGAACCTCTACTAAAACTTTTTCAACTCGCTGACCCAATTTTATGTTCTCCCTTACTCTTATCATGTCAAAAGTTTCCACTTTTGGAAGGGATATTTCTAAGGATGCAGTGGTGGTTTCGTCATCAGTAGCCCAATAAGTATATCTATCGTTATCCACGAGGTATTCCTCGTTATATGCAGACCCTCTCACATTACTGGCTTTAATTGTAG
The DNA here is from genome assembly GCF_055134445.1 of Arcticibacterium sp. NCBI lineage: Bacteria > Pseudomonadati > Bacteroidota > Cytophagia > Cytophagales > Leadbetterellaceae > Arcticibacterium > Arcticibacterium sp. The sequence continues at coordinate 6,332 of NZ_JBSRVI010000185.1, read as the reverse complement.
CTCCTGAGATATAGTTAGTTTTGAATGTTTTTTCCAGCTTCTCTCCAAACTCTTTTAAAATCGTGACATCATTGTTGCAAAGAACACCTTCTGGGGTAGGAGAAAGTCCTAAATCCAGTGCAGCACCTCTACCTACACTTTTTAAGTATAGATCAAAAAGCATGTTGGCATCTTTTTCTTTACCATCTTCTTCAGGATGGTAAAACCATCCTGGTCTTAATGGAACGTCGCATTCGGCTGGCATCCAGTATTTCCCTCCACGCGTACCTGTACTACTTACTAGGGTGTTCACATTTCCTGGAACCGCTACATTGCCAGTACTGGCTTCTGGTGTAAACGTTGCCCAATGTGTTTCTGCGGCGTAGCCATGTTCACCTCCTACCCATCTAACGTCTAACCCAATATCACTAAAAATGTTAGCCATAGGCTGAAGTTTCCTTGTGATTTCTCCCCAAGTATTATCCCAGTCGTAATAAGTGGTATTGTCTATTTTTCTGGTTTCATTGGCTCCGCCATAATATCCATCTCCTCCATTCGCTCCATCGTGCCAGCTCATAAAAAGATTGCCATAATTACTATACAACTCTTTGAGCTGAGCTCTGTAAATTTCTAAATATTTAGGAGTGCCATAAAATTCATTGTTTCTATCCCATGGAGAGCAGTAAACGCCAAACTTTAAACCTGCTTTTTCGGTCGCTTTTTGGAATTCTTTAACCATGTCGCCCTCACCATTTTTCCATGGACTCTTGCTGATGTTATAATCGGTGGTTTTAGTTGGCCACAGTGCAAAACCATCGTGGTGCTTAGCTACAAAAATTAAACCTTTTAATCCTCCAGCTTTTGCGGCATTGGTAATTTGATTCGCGTCAAATTGCAACGGATTAAAAATGGCTGGGTCGGCATCTCCAAAACCCCATTCTTTGTTTTCAAAAGTGGTAGGCGTGAAATGAATTAAGGCGTAGGTCTCCATTTCGTGCCATGCGAGTTGCCTTTCAGATGGCAAAACGCCATAAGCCTCAGGAGGATTGACGTCTTTTTGGCAAGCACTCAAAACGCTTATTAGTATTAAAAATAAAATCGGTTTCTTCATTTAATATTATTCTACTAGTTCTATTTGTAAAAGTTCTTGATTTGGTTTTTGAGCACCCCAGGCCGAGCCAATAACTAGAGCGGCACCCATGGCAGCGGTATCTTCAAAACCGACTTTGTAAACTCTTTTATCATGAAACGCTTCCGATAAAAGTTCCATGAAAATGTCGTTTTTGGCTAGTCCACCTTCCACAAAAATATTTTGGATAATTGGTCTGTGTTCAATGGTAAGCTTAATTGAAGCCACTTGCTGTGCTACTAAGTCCATCACAAATTGGTGGTATGCCTCTTCAATAGTTTTAAAGCTATTGAGGTTTCTCTCCATAAAAGGGCAATCTAGTTTTGTGCCTAATTCTGTATTGTCCGGGACTACCTGCCCAATGTTTTTTCTTAAATGTCTAATGATTTTTTCGTCATAAGGGATGTTAAGGCAGTGGTCTGGTTCAAGTCCAAAATGAGCTGATAAATGGGCTATTTGACGACTATGTTCATTTCCACTAAATAGCCTAGCCAGTTTAATTCTTTCACCTTTTTCGCTTATAACATTAAAGCAATTACTATTTATATCATTAGATGATGCCTTAGAATGATTAAACGGATTAATGCAGACCGTCCATGAACCTGTACTTAAAAGTACAAAACGTTCTTTTGAACAAGCTAAGAATGGGAGTGTTTCCGCCACCTTATAGTACATTCCTGTGCCTATCGCTAGATCTCCTTTTTGTGTGAATTCAGAAGGTTTCACGACTGGAAGCATAAGAGATTTAAGTCCTTCTTTTTCAATCCAGCCCAAATATGCTTTTTTTGCAAAATTCCAAGCAGAAGAATGACTTCCAATAATAGTGCAGTCGTGAAAAAATTTACCACTAAATTGACTTTGAAGGTATTGTGCGATTGAAACACTTTTGTCAATTTTGGCAAAAACTTCTGGGTTATTTTTTTTTAAATCTAAGAGTTGGAGGGCTGCAGTATCAAAATTGAATTCTGTTATTTGAGTATCTTCGATGCTCAGCTTATGTTTGTCAAAAGTTTCCTTAATGAAAGCTCTGGTTTGATAGCTCAGGGTGCTGTCCGTTTTCCATGACGATACAACAGGCACGTTATCTTTATCAAGGTGTACTATTCCTCCAACATACGAAGTGAAATTGATAGCGGCAATCTTATAAAGGATTGAATTTTTATGGATTTTGAAGTTGCTATCTACCCATGCTTTCAGGTTTGATAGGTTTTCCAACATCTTATCTTCCGCATTGATAGAGCTTTTTGGTGTGCTGGAATGAAAAAGAATATTGAGTTGTTGATCAAAAACTGTCACATTTAGATTATGACGCAAAACATCGAAGATGAGACAGGCTTTTTGCATAATAATTTTTTCTTTCAAATTAACACAGTTCCAGTTATGAATCAAAGCCGTATATAGGAAGAAAGGTCATTTTTTGGTATATACTTAAAAAAGTTTTATTGAGGATTGGTCAATTGCAATTCCATTTATATACGCGTGTAGTTAATTTAATTTCATCATGCCCTAAAACTTCACGACATTTGTGGACTTCAAAAGAAAGCGTAATAATTATATGAATATTTTAGTTTTAGGCTCAGGCGGTAGAGAGCATACTTTTGCATGGAAACTAGCTCAATCAAATAGATGTGATAAATTATATGTTGCACCTGGAAATGCGGGCACTTCAGAGATAGCGGAAAATGTTAATATTTCAATTTTGGACTTTGAAGTTGTTGGTAAATTTGTGCTAGAAAACGAAATAGGAATGGTAATAGTGGGGCCAGAAGCTCCATTAGTCGCTGGTATTGTAGATTATTTCAAAGCAGATAGCAAACTAAAAAAGATAAGAATTATAGGGCCTAGTGCTAAGGGTGCTATGCTAGAGGGCAGTAAAGATTTTTCAAAAGATTTTATGAAGCGTCATGGTGTTCCTACCGCGGCCTCAAAAACTTTTACAAAAGAGAATTTAAAAGAGGGATTGGCATTTCTTGATGCGGAAGCAGGACCTTATGTGTTAAAAGCAGACGGATTGGCAGCAGGAAAGGGTGTAATTATTACAGAAGATAGAGAAGATGCCAAGAAGACCTTACATGAAATGCTGGTGGATGCTAAGTTTGGTGATGCAAGTTCCAAAGTGGTCATCGAGCAGTTTTTGAAAGGTATAGAACTTTCGGTTTTTGTATTGACAGATGGTAAGAACTATTTGATTCTTCCCGAAGCTAAGGATTATAAAAGAATAGGAGAGGGAGATACAGGGCTTAACACAGGAGGTATGGGTGCGGTTTCTCCAGTACCTTTTGCCGACGAGGCTTTTATGAAGAAAGTGGAAGAGAAGGTGGTAAAACCGACTTTGGCGGGTCTTCAGAAAGATGAGATAGATTATGTAGGTTTTATTTTCATCGGTTTAATGAATGATGGTGGAGAACCACAGGTGATAGAATATAACGTAAGAATGGGTGACCCAGAAACGCAAGTGGTTTTTCCAAGAATTCAAACCGACGTGGTTAGAATCTTTAGAGCTGCGGCTGAAGGAAAGCTGGATAAGATTAAACTCAAGATAACACCTAAAACTGCGGTAACTTCTGTAGTGGTGGCAGGCGGATATCCTGAAGACTACAAGAAAGGTCATAAGATGGAAATTCCAGAAGGAACTGCGGATACACTGGTTTTCCATGCTGGTACGATAAATGAAGGAGATGAGATACAAACCAATGGCGGAAGAGTAATGGCTTTGACAGGAATGGCCAAAACGATGGCAGCGGCGGTGAAGAAATCTCAAAGTATGGCTAGAAAGGTGAAATACACCGGTAAGTACTATAGGAAAGATATTGGACAGGATTTACTGTCTTTGAATAATAATTAGATTATTTTTGATAAAACTTGGATCTCATTGTGAGATCTTTATAGTTTGAATACACTCTGCAGGAGACGGAAGATGTGAGGTTTGGCAGAGTTTTTAGTTAACGGGCTTAAAGCCTTTGAATATATATATTTATGGGATGTGGACAATGCTCTTCCGGAGGGTGTGGTAGCGTAAAAGCTATTGTAACCACCGAGAAGACTAATCATAAAACTGCGGGATGCAGTAGTGGAGGGTGCAGCTCAGGGGGCTGTACTAAATTAAATACCTTCGATTGGCTTTCAGATATGGCCCTACCTTCATCTATGAGGTATAATGTGGTCGAAGTAAAGTTTAAAGGAGGAAGAAAAGGCTATTTTAGAAACACTAAAAATATAGATTTATATACTGGTGATTTTGTGGCCTGTCAAATGCCCACTGGATATCATCTAGGAACCGTTTCTTTACAAGGAGAGCTGGTAAGACTGCAGTTAATTAAGAAGGGGATTTCTGATAATGAAGAAATAACCAAGATCTTAAGGAAGGCCTCCGAGCAAGATATCGAAAAACATCAGCAAGCTATTAATAGAGACATGCCTGCCCTTTACAGAGTGAGAGAGCTGGTTTCTGACTTTAAGCTTAAAATGAAACTTTCTGATGTTGAATTTCAATCAGATAACTCAAAAGCCACTTTTTACTACTCTGCAGACGATAGAGTAGATTTCCGTGATTTAATAAAGAACCTGGCTTCAGAGTTTCGGGTGCGGGTAGACATGCGTCAAATTAGCATGAGACAAGAAGCCTCTAGGATAGGTGGGATTGGCTCTTGTGGGCGTGAACTTTGCTGCTCCACTTGGCTTACAGATTTTAAGTCGATCTCAACTTCGGCGGCTAGATATCAAAACTTATCACTTAATCCTGCTAAACTTTCAGGGCAGTGTGGTAGGTTAAAATGCTGCTTAAACTATGAGTTAGAAACTTATGTGGATGCTCTTCAAGATATTCCTAAAGTTACCAAACAGCTGTTTACAGAAAAAGGAGAAGCTTTTCTTCAGAAGACAGATATTTTCAGAAGGTTAATGTGGTTTGGCTATAAAAATGATAGCAATTGGTATCCTATTGCGACTACGAGGGTAGTGGAAATTATGGATATGAATAAGAATGGCAAAAAGCCTGTTAGCTTAGAAGATCTAAACCTTCTAGAGGACGTAGTAAGTAAAAAGGAGCCTATAAATAATGAATTGGATAGGCTTGATAAAAAGCTAGCGAATAAAACTATCGATAACAAACCTAGGAAAAAAGGTAATAGAAAAGCTGGACCTCCTAAGCAGCAGAGAAATGCTAAGCCTAATGAGCCTCAGGCACCTGCTCAGCCAAATGCAAATGTTCAAGGACAACAGCCCAAAGCTAAGGGTCCTAGAAAGCCGCCTGCTAAAAGAGCAGCACCAGTAAAAAAAGCGAATGCCCCCTCAAATAGCCCAACTACAAATTCAGCAGCCGAAGGTGGAGCAGGAGCACCAAGGAAAAAGAATAACAGAAGAAACAACAGAAAACGTCCTAATAGCAATAATGATAAGAGCTAAGATAGGTTTGGGTTTTATAGCCATACTTTTTCTTTATGGCTGTGGTACAGGTTCAGTTCATAAGGATTTGGTAGATTTTGATGACTACCAATGGGCTGTAAACGACACTAAAACTTTTGAATTTGAGATAAAGGATAACACTAAGGAGTATCATATTAATTACCTTCTTAGAAATGCCATTCAATATCCGTTTTATAATATTTACCTGAAGAGCTCTTTGAAAGATTCTTCTGGTGCCGTTATGATGTCTGGAATGGAGGAGTTGATTCTTTTTGACGAGAAGTCGGGGAAACCATTAGGAGATGGTCTAGGAGATCTGTTTGACCATAGGATTGCCGCGGCACAATACAAAAAAATCACTTTTCCGTATGTAGGAAAGTACAGTTTTGAAATTCAACAGAACATGAGACCCGATCCTTTGGTTGGCATTCTTTCTATAGGCTTTGAAATTAACCTACCAGAGAAAGTGGCTGAAGCTAAATAATACCATTAGCAATAAGATTTCAAAGGTCTGCTTAAGTGCCATCTCGGTATTTTAGCAGACCTTTTTTGTGGATTTTTGACCCAAAAAAAGAGATGAACGCGTCGCGAACATCTCTTTCAATAAAAGCACTTCTTTCTTACTTAAGACTATTACTTAATTTACTAAACTTATCTAGCTTAGTGCCAATTTTAGTAGCTAAATCTTGAGCTGTTTTAGCGTTTAATTTCGCTTTCTCTATCTCACCGGCTTTTTGGTTTAACCTTGCCAGTTCATAATAGTATTCTGCTCTTACATTATCTTGGGTAATGGTAGGCAATGCACTTACTAACCAAGTGT
>NZ_JBSRVI010000184.1:0-14497 GCF_055134445.1 Arcticibacterium sp. | reverse complement strand
GTAGACCATGCCATTATACTGAAAAACGTAGAAGAAATTCCGGGTTATGGACTAAAAGCTATCGTGGAAGAGAAAGAACTGCTGGTAGGAAACTTCAAACTTTTAGACAAGTTTAATGTCCAATATGATATAGACGTGAGTACCATCGTTTATACCGTGATAGCGATAGCTTATAACAAGCAATTTGTTGGGTATATCACCATTGCCGACCAAATAAAGGAAGATGCACAATACGCTATAAACCAACTCAATAAACATGGCATAAAAACAACAATGCTGAGTGGAGATAAAGCGACTGTGGTGAAATTTGTGGCAGACAAGTTAGGGATATCTCATTACTTTGGAGATTTACTCCCTGAACATAAAGTGGCTAAAATTAAAGAGATTATAGCCCAAAATGAAACAGTGGCATTTGTGGGAGACGGCCTAAACGACGCTCCAGTGGTGGCTTTAAGTCATGTGGGCATAGCCATGGGTGGCCTCGGAAGCCAAGCCACCATAGAAACCGCCGATGTAGTTATCCAAGACGATAAACCATCCAAAATACCAATGGCAATAAATATTGGTAAAAAGACCAAGAAAATCATTTGGCAGAATATCACTCTTGCGTTTACGGTGAAGCTTATTGTATTAATACTGGGTGCGGGCGGATTAGCCACCATGTGGGAGGCCGTTTTTGCCGATGTAGGGGTAGCTCTACTCGCCATTCTAAATGCCGTAAGGATTCAGAACATGAAATTTGATTAAGCATTTTTCGATCGATAATGAAGCTTATTGTTTTCGTTTCAGTGTAGTCTCAATTTATAGCTAGACTCGAGCATTCATAGAAAATAGTAACACGGATTTTTTAATACAGATGAACCATAGCAATTTCAAAAAAGTAACATTAATCCATTAGATTAGTTGTGTATGTTTAGCCACAATTTTTAATGTAAAAATATGCGTAGAACTTTAACCTTTCTGACTTTTATTTTCGTGCTTGGATGTGCCGAGAAACAAGAATGATTGAATACTAATTTTAAGTCTTTTTGGATTCAGTGAAATTCCTGATTCCAACTTTTGGAATCAGCCTAAAGTATAATTTGACACATCGGATTATATTATTCAGCCTAAACATTTACAAAAATATTACGATCACCCTGGTGAATTAGGTTACATATCAGAAGGCAAAGATTATGGTTTTGAATCGCTTTCAATATTCATGGCGATGATATTGCCAAATGGCTGTCCACCATTGCATACTCATGACATTGATGAACTGCATGTGGTTTATAATGGGACTGTTGAGTATATTAATAATAAAAAAAACAATTTACGGCAGTGGGGCCATACATTGTATAAATTCCGGCAGGTGCTCCTCAAGCATTCGTAAATCGCGGGGGGACTCCGATAAATGTATTGGGTATATTGCCCAAAAATATTGCGACCTATCAAGAGTTTGGACCAAATCCATTGCTGGAAAATAAGGTAAAAAATTAAATGAAACTCGGGCTAACAGCAGTTATGAATGAATGGTATTTTAATGATCAGGAAACTTTGTTGGTACTTGGAATGTCCACCACAATTAATGAATTTAAAATAAGGCGAGGCTATGAGCGACTGGAAAGGTGAGTACTTTCTAACCCCACTCATCATATCGCAGTCATTAGACAGAATTAAATGAAAACTATGAAAAACATTTTTCTACTACTTTCGATTTTATTGTCAATCAATACTTATAGTCAATCTGAGTATTTTATAATAGGTGCCGACCAAACTAAACTACGTGTTAGGGAATTTGGGCGTGGCGAACCTTTAATTTTTCTTGCGGGAGGCCCAGGATTGAATGCCGACTATTTAGAAGCGATTTGGGGAAATTTATCAACCGATTACCGATGTATTGTTTTAGATCAGCGTGGGACAGGAAAATCCATTCTACCGAAAGTGGATGCCGTTTCATTGAATATGGAAAATTATGTTGGCGATTTAGAAGCATTGCGTAAGCACTTAAAACTGGAACATATTACCATACTTGGCCATTCATGGGGTGGAATGCTCGCAATGGAGTATGTAGTTAGAAATCCTAAACGTGTAGAAAACCTAATTCTACTAAATCCTGGAGGTCCAACAAACAGTTTCTTTTCTTATTTTTCAGACAATATTAACATGAGACTTCACGAAGAAGATACCAGGGAAGCAATGGTATTAGATAGTTTAGGAAAATCAGATCTCAGAGCTATTTTTCCAGGATATTTTTTTGATAGAGATAGAGCCTTGGCATTAAAGGAGGCTTGGGATTTTGATGCTATATTAGGTCAACCAGGAGTAATGGGTTTTACTTTTTCTAACTTTGTTGCAACTCAAAAAGACAGGGTTAGTCATTTGAAAAAATACACTGGAATAGTTCATATAATTCAGGGCAGACAAGATCCAATCGGGGAATCTACTGTTTATGAAATAAAAGAATTAATACCCCAATCTCAAGTTACTTTTATTGAAAAATGTGGCCATTTCCCATGGTTAGAAAATGAAGATCAAGTTTCAGAATTCTATACGGTGGTTCGTAACGCGTTGAAATAATATTTTTTTTTAAAAGATTATAAAATTTTATCTAGCAAAAATATACACCATTAAAACGGACGTGTATTCAAGACGCCAAGCTTTATGCCATAAATAAGAGATATGAAAATTAAAAAAATAATCATTGCTTGTATAATCCTTCTATTTGCATTTGGATGTAAAAACAGTAAAAAGGCTGCTTTCAGATTGGATAGTAGCAGTTTTCATTCTTACATAGAAAGCTTTAATCAGAATGATAATGAACTTTATATTCAGCATATTTCTAATGATTCGGCCTTTAGATTTCTATCTGAAAATATCCCTATAATTGAAGTTCCTGATAAAGACATTGAAGAGACGTATTACTTCCGCTGGTGGACTTTTAGGAAACATATAAAAAGTACTACAGATGGTTTTGTGATAACAGAATTTTTGCCAGACGTCACTTGGGCAGGAAAGCACAATACTGTAAGCTGTCCTGCTGGCCATCAGATATATGAAGGCAGGTGGCTTAGGAATTCAACATATACCAGTGACTATATAAACTTCTGGTTAAACAAGTCAGGAGATGGAATACGTAGTTATAGTTTTTGGGCTGCTGATGCGGTTCTTGCATTTCATAAAGTACATCAAGATGAATCGAAGCGACTTGATCAATTAGAATTATTGATAGCGAACTATGAGCAGTGGGAGCAAATAAGACGAGATTCAACGAATATCCTGTTTTGGCAAATAGATGATAGGGACGGCATGGAGGTAACCGCAAGCGGACGTATTTTGAATGATGGCGTTCCTGCTCAAAAGATGGCGGCTATACGCCCGAGTATTAATAGTTATATGTATGGTGATGCCAAGGCCATAGCGACTATTGCAGATCTAGCAGATAAAGCTTTGATTAGTGCAAAGTATGAAGAAAAGGCCCAAGCTATAAAACAAGAAGTACAGCTCCGTTTATGGAATGAAGAACTCGGATTCTTTACGGTGCTTCCTAGGAATTATTCAGAAGTGACCAAACCTATAAATGTAAGAGAAGCCATTGGATTTATACCTTGGTATTTTAATCTACCAGACGACAATGCTACTTATTCAAATGCCTGGAATAAACTAATGGACACAACAGGATTTTATGCCCCATTTGGATTGACGGTTTGCGAACGCTCACATCCTTACTTTTCAATAAACTATACTGGGCATCAATGTCAATGGAATGGTCCATCATGGCCTTTTTCTACCACACAAACGCTTAAAGGCTTGTCGAACCTCTTAAATAATTACTCAAATAAAGGGAGTATCTCAAAAGATGATTATTTTGAACTCTTGCTTCAATATGCGAAAAGCCATTCCATCATAAACGAACAGGGTGAAAAACAAAAATGGATAGATGAAAACATCAATCCATTTACAGGAGATTGGATTTCAAGAACCAGACTTAAGACATGGGAAAATGGGACCTGGTCAGAAAAGAAAGGAGGAGAAGAAAGGGGTAAAGATTATAATCATTCTGGATTTTGCGATTTGGTAATTTCAGATTTACTTGGGCTAAAACCAAGAATTGATAATGTTATAGAGGTAAATCCTCTAATTCCTGACCATTGGGATTGGTTTTGCTTAGATCGTGTTTTATATCATAGGAAAGAAATAACTATTATTTGGGATAAAACAGGCGAAAAATACAAAAAGGGAAAAGGCTTAATGGTTTTTATTGATGGAGAATTAAAAACAAAAACTGATGGTATAGAAAAGATTATATGTGAATTATAAATAGGTACGAAAGCATAGTCGAGTAGCCCTACCTCGGTTTTTTTCCAGACTTGGCATATGCTAAGACCTGAATATTCTTCGTCAATAGTTGCTCTCCGCAATGGAATTGTCGTCCGTACCGACGACGACTTGGCCGGTAGGCGTCCCGATTACTTCATATTGGTTAGTCAGTTGCTTAAGATAAGGACTCCTTGCTTTTAGGGACGGAGACGCCCACTCTTTCACGCTTTGTATTATTCCACTAAAGAACTAAATTAGACAATCAAGGCATATATAAAACCTAAACTGCCTTAAAACGTCGCTTAGCTGCAACGTTAATTCGTTCAAAAATTGTTTTTGTAACATATTAACCAATTGTGTATCTCATATGTAAACCAGTTAAATGAAAAACCCATTATCAGATAATAATAAAGTAAATCTTGAAATTACATGGATAGAGAAATCTTTGTTAGGAGATAAAAATGCTCTAAATAAACTCATACAAAAACACCAGCCATTTATTTATAACGTGGCTTGGAAATATACCAACGACCCTGAAGAAGCGAAAGACCTAACACAGGAAGTGCTGATAAAAGTGATTACAAAACTATCTACTTTCGAAGGTAATAGTTCCTTTAAAACGTGGTTGTATAGAATCGTTGTCAATCAATTCTTACAGACCAAGAGAAGGCCCATGGAAGATAGATGGGAAAGTTTTGATGCATTTTCTAATGAATTAAACTCGATTCCTAGTCCTGATTTATTGCCAGAAGAGGAAATCGAACAGGAATTACGCACAAGAACAGCTCGTACACGATGTATGTCTGGAATGTTGATGTGTCTTACGCGTGAACAACGATTAATTTATCTATTGGGCGATGTATTTAACATAGACCACAATATCGGTGCTGAAATTTTCGAAATAAGTAAAGAAAACTACAGGGTTAAACTCTCTCGAACTCGTAAAGAGTTCCATGCTTTTATGAATCAACAATGTGGTTTGGTTAATCAAGACAACCCCTGTCGATGTTCAAAAAAAGCTAAAGCCATGGAAGCCGCTGGGAAAATGAAAACAGAAGAAAAATTATTTGACCCAAAATATACTGCTACAATCGGCACTTATGCAGAAAAAGTTGCAGACGAAGTTGCTGATATCGTTGATAGAAAATACATTGATTTTTTTCAAAAACATCCTACCAAAGAAAATTTCAATTCCGAAACCGTGATTAATGAAATTGTCAATGATAGAGACTTACATAAGTTTTTCAACTAAAAATTTCGAAGGTTTTGTAACACATTGATTCACTTTGTATCTAAGTATTGAAATGGCGTTAGAACTCTAAATTTTTATGTAAAACTTTAAGACAATGAAAGAAATAAGCGTACAAAAGGAACTAGAAATTAATAAAAATATAGGTGAAGTTTGGGAGATTATGGGAAACCAATTTGCCCAAGTGGATTTATGGTCAACTAATTTTAAAAAATCAAAACCAGGCGGAAATTCAAAATTCTCAGGATTAGAATATTCGGCAAGAATTACGATAACAGACCGTGGAGAAACCATACAAGAATTAGATTCTTTTGATGCAGCCACCCACACTTTGGCTTATCATATTACCAAAGGTGCACCCAGTATTGCAAAACGAGCAAGTGCTACATGGTCTTTAAGAAGAGAAGATGCCAACAAAACGACTGCAGTAATAGCATTTAAGATGGAGCCGAAAGGGCTTTTAGGATTTCTGATGACACCTCTGATAAAGAAAGGTTTAGGGAAGTCTGCTTTAGAAATAGCGGAAGATTTGAAGCATTATGTAGAAAATGGAATTCCACATCCGCGTAAAATCAAAATACAGTAGGATGAAAATAGATATAAAAGAATCAATAGAAATTAATACCCCAGCAGATAAAGCATGGGAAATTATCGGTCCGAATTTTTTACACATTGGGGATTGGGGACGAGGCATTAAAAGGTCATGGAATAATGAGTACGAAAAAGCCACTTTCGAAGGAGCACCTGCTGGCGGACGGTTTTGCGACTTAGGTAAAATGGGCATTGCCGAAGAAAGCATTTTAAATTACGATCATGCAAAGAGAGAAATAACATGGTCAGCTAAAAGTGACAAAATTCCAGGTTTCATAAAGAATCTACAAAATGCTCTTTACGTTGAAGTTGTGGATAATAACACCTCCAAAGTGCATACAAATATTACGGCTGATGCAATTGGAATTGGCGGTTTGTTAATGGGAGGAATGATAAAGAAAAACTTCGCTAAACTTCTGAAAGGATTTGTCAAAGATTGGAAATGCTATGCAGAATCTGGTGAAGTATCTGAGACAAAAAAAAAGGAATTGAACAAATAGAAAACACAAAAATTAGACTCGAATGCAATGGAATAAGGCTTCGATAAGCTCAGCAACCCTTCATTTGAGTCCCGATAGCCATCGAGATTGAGCTCTAGCCCCCGCTTTTGGCCATCAAGGTGCTATGTGGATATCTTGTTTGGAATTTTAATTATAGGTCTTTTGAGAGGGTAATTTGCTTATTTCAGTTTCTAGTAAGTTGGTTTTTAAGTATTATTTAACCTGATTTCTAAATAAAATTTAAGCCATAGGCATACCTCGCTCAGCCATTTTTTTTCGTGTATTTTTTGAGCCATAATTCTTGTTATCTACCATTTTGTTAAGTCGGACTTTATATGCATGGGCGGTCTTATTATTTCAGATGGTCACCCTACCCCACCCTTGCGGTTTACTTTGCTTAGGGTAATGACTCACCCGCTTAAGGATGGCGAAGTCTAGTCTTTCACCCTTGGGATTGTTTCGTTAAAGAACTAAATTAGCCATTCAAGGCACACTTAAGTTGTAAAGGCATAGTGATAAATAAGAACGAAATATTATTTTAACCGTTTGTGTACTTTGAATCCCACACCAAGCTTACAAGTGCCATTAATATCAAGCTTGAAGAGTCGCAGAGCTCAATAAAACAGATTACAAAATTGAAAAGAATGATATGATAAAAGCAGTTTTCTTCGATATGAACGAAACCTTATTGAACCTAAGCTTGCTTAAGAAGCAGTTTGATAAGCACTTTGAAGACAAGTATGTATTGAAATATTGGTTCACAAAATTATTATACAGTTCCAGTATAATGGGGATTATGGGCGAATACAGAAATTTCGGAGAATTAGCAGAAGTTGCTTTAGAAAATCTGTTTTTTGAGAATAATAAACCTTTATCTGAGAAAGTAAAAACTGAGATACTTGGTGAATTTAGAAAGTTGCCTGCATATGACGATGTACGTCCTGCTCTAAAACTATTGAGAGAAAAAGATATTCGTGTAATTGCTGTTTCTAATTCGTCTTTATCAATGATAAAAGAACAACTTACTAATGCAGGGATAATTGACCTTTTTGATTCCTATTACTCTGTCGACGATGTGAAAAAGTACAAACCCTTTAAGGATGTTTACCAGTCAGCGGCTAAACAAGAAGGATTAAGAACTGAAGATATTATAATGGTTGCAACCCATGATTGGGACTTATTTGGAGCAAAGAAAGCTGGACTGACCACTGCTTATGTAAAACGAAATGAAGTAATCTACCATCCTTTTTATTTACAAGCAGATTTTATGGATTCAAATCTATCCGATTTAATTATGCAATTAATTGATGCAAGAAATTAATGGAAACTGTTAGATAAAGAAGAAAGCCAACTTACAGACGAGCACGGCTCCACCAGTTGTAAAACTAATGGAGTATGCCTCTGATACGCCAGCCCGGACACACCACAATTCCATTGTGGCAATTCCATTGTGGCAATTCCATTGTGGCCTAAATACGGGACTAGGCGTGCCTGGTTTTATTGGATCCATTGAATCTCTGGTTACATGCGTTGATAAGAATCTAACATACTTTCATACCCTTTTTCGTGAACTTTCAAGTGTGATGGTAGTCTTTAATTCCGATAGCTATTAGAAGGACTTTATTTGCCGGGCAAGGTTTGTACAGCCTTCCATTCTTGGATTAAAAAGTGGCAAACCGCTCCATCGATGTGCTTGAATTTGGATTATCTCAAGCTCAATCAACTTTGCAGCTTACCGTCGGGCTTTTATCTAGACCCGGCCTCCCATACAGTATCTCAAGCTGTTTCTTATGCATTTGTGATACAGAACTTTCATCTGCAGGATAATTATTTGTTTATATTTGATAAACGAGCCATGTCAGGCACACACACACTGTAGCCATGTCGCCTAATGTCGGCACGCCAGATATAGTGGGAGCGTTTGAAGCAAACTAAAGAAACACCTGTACACAAATTGAACAACATCGAAACTACAGAAAACATATTCGACCATTTTGTAACGATTATAAGGCATTCAGAAAATTTGAATTCTTAACATTCTGAGTCGATAAAATTTAACAAAGGGAAACACGTGTTAGATGCAAAACACTAATAAAACAAGTCGCTCATACATGAAAAGAATTATTCCAGCAGTACTCCTATTTTTTGCAATATTTCATCTATCCGCACAGGGTCCATTACGGGTACACCCAGAAAATGGCCGCTACTTTACCAATAATACAGGCAAAGCAATATTATTAACCGGATCGCATACTTGGGCAAATTTCCAGGAAAGCAGAACACCCGATGAAGCACTTTTCGATTATGAGGCCTACCTAAAAATGCTTAAAGAGCACAATCATAATTTCATAAGACAATGGACCTGGGAACATGCTAAAAATGCTTCTTGGACTAACGATGAAGTTGTCTTCTCGCCCCTGCCCTACAAAACAGTAATTAAAAATGGCAAAGAATTTTATGATGTTTCACAATGGAATGAAGCCTATTTCTCACGTCTTCGTAAGCGAATAAAAGAAGCTGGAGATATGGGAATTTATGTTTCCGTTATGCTTTTTCAGGGTTGGAGCCAAAACCGCTTAGAAACACCCGGGAGTGATCCTTGGGAATATCATCCGCTCAATCCTCTCAACAACATAAATGGGCTGGGAAAATCAGTAAAAAACAATGGCTTTGATGATGAAAAAATGGGCACTTTACATTCGATGAATAATGGGGATGTGCTTGGACATCAGGAGGCATACGTAAAAAAAGTGATTGAAACAGTAAACGATCTTGATAATGTACTTTACGAAATCATAAACGAGGGCGGTACTAAAAAGTGGCAATACCACATGATAAACTTGGTGAAGGAAATTGAAAAAACCATGCCCAAACAGCACCCTGTAGGCATGACACCTTCTGTGGTGGTGAGCCCGCCAATGTTTAACGATGATCTATGGGAAAGTCCAGCAGATTGGATATCACCCACTCCTGAGCCCATTTCTTGGATGTACAAGGGTACCAATTTCATTCAAGATTATAAAAATGATCCCCCAGCCAATACCGGTGAAAAAGTAATTATTCTCGATACAGATCATTTGGGAGGCCACTGGGGTACATATATGTGGGCATGGAAAGCCTTTGTTCGTGGTCATAATCCAATTTTTATGGATTCATGGGTGCCCTTGGCAGGAAACTACGATAGACAAAAAAGTGCTGATATCTATTACATCGGTGGTGTAACAAAAAACGACGCCGACCATCCTGATTATGAACCTTTGCGTAAAAACATGGGACACATTCTGGCATTGGCAAACCGTATAGATTTAGCCAATATGACACCACAAGACCAACTCATTTCCACACGATTTTGTCTTGCCAATCCAGGTGAAGAGTATGTCGTTTATTTGCCCGAAGGCACCGGAACGCTAGATTTGAGAAATGCCAATGTAGCATTTGATGTTGAATGGTTTTTTCCGGTACTCCATAGAACCATTAAAGGAACAGAAACACTTCAAGGTGGTAGTTATAAAGCAATAGTCGCTCCGTTTACAGGTGCTTCTGTTTTGTATTTGAAGAAAAAGTAGCGTATCAATCGGCCATAGAGACAAGTAGTAAACAATCGATCTGGAAGTAGTTCGCTCATCATGCTTGTCATGTTGCAGCCTTAGCTTTTTGCAGACACCATTCAATGATTAGTTCTTCAAAACCAACGGCACTCCACTTACGGTAAGGAACGCCTAGTTTTTCATACTTTGGATTGTTCCGCTAAAGAACTAAATTCGTCATTCAAGGCATACTGAAAAACTTTCAACGAAAAGCTCATAAAATTTAAACCCTATAAAAGACACATACATGACTCCAATAAAGTTATTACTAACACTTGTAATACTTTCAACGCAGACCCTCCTCACATGGGGCCAGGAAATTTCAATAAACCAAAATAGGGTACAGATACCGGTATTGAAGTTCAACTCATTTACACCAGTGTTGCAGTTTAAAATAAATGCTACAAAAGAACTTAAGGCAAAAAAGTTAGTGGTAGAATTTGAAGGAACTACGAACATTAAAAATATAGACGCTGTCTTTCTCTTTGATATGGGTCAAGATAGCACTTGGCAGGCTGACAAAGGAAATTTACTAGCACAGAAAGTTTTGACCAAGGAACAGGCCATATTTGCTTTTTCAATCCCACAGCAAGTTAAAAGCCACTATTTTATTGTCGCTGTAAAACTATTGAATAATAGCCCGCTCGACCATTTCGTATCTGCAGGAATAAAAAAGGTTGAATTTTTAGAATCAAAAGTATTAAGCCCTTCCATTGATTCGAAACGCCTAAAGCAGCGAATAGGTGTAGCCTTAAGAAAAGGTGGAGATGATAATGTTGTAAGATTTCGCATTCCCGGCTTAGCTAGCACTAATGAAAACTCGCTACTTGCCTTATATGATGTTAGGAGAGACAGCGGTCGTGATTTGCAGGGAAATATTGACATCGGCCTTAGTCGAAGTAGAGATGGTGGAAATACTTGGGAGCCTATGCGTATAGCCTTAGATATGGGAGAATATGGTAAGCTTCCACAAAAATTCAATGGTGTTAGTGATGCTTCTATATTGGTAGATAAAAACAGCAAGACCATTTACATTTCAGGATGTTGGATGCATGGTGTCATTGATAGTAAAACAGGCCAACCGGTGACAGGCCTTACAGCAGACGCCACTGACTGGAATCATCAATGGAGAAACTATGGTTCTCTTCCTGGATTTGATATTGATAAAACTTCACAATTCTTGATCACTAAATCTATTGATGACGGAAAAACATGGGGAGCCCCAATAAATATCACGAAACAGGTAAAAAGCGATGACTGGCACTTAGCAGCTCCTGCCCCAGGTAACGGAATCACACTGGATGATGGCACCTTAGTATTCCCAACACAAGGGAAAGACAAAAATCAGCAACCTTTCTCAAACATTATTTATAGCAAAGACGGTGGAGAAACCTGGCACTCAGGCAAGCCATCATACAGCAATACGACCGAAAATGCGGTGGTACAGTTAAGCGATGGAAGTATTATGCAAAACATGCGTGATAATCGTAATGGACAGGATAAATCAGATAGCAACGGGCGTGCTATTTTTACCACAAAGGATTTAGGCGAGCATTGGGAAAAGCATGAAACACATCATAATGCTTTAATCGAACCCGTTTGTATGGCTTCTATCTACAAACATACCTACACCAGCATAAGTGGCGACAAAAAAAGTATCTTACTGTTTTCTAACCCAAATTCTAAATATAAACGTGAACGCATGACCGTTAAGGTAAGTTTTGACGACGGTAAAACATGGCCTGAAAAGCATTGGTTGCTTTTGGATGAACTGGGGCTTAGTGGAGGGTATTCTAGCTTAACATCGATTAATAATGCTACTATTGGTATTTTGTATGAAGGCAGTCAAGCACAAATGACTTTTGAAAGTATTGGATTAGATGAGTTGGGTATCCATGATGCTCTATTACCTTAATTGATATTGACCAAAACGGATATTAAGATACATACTGAAGACCCACTTTACCGAAAAATAAATGCTTTTGGCAGTACCAATTAATTTCTCCAATTTCACTTATTGAACGGTTACATTTATCCGACAACAAGCATTTACAAGTGAATACATAAGCGATATAGACGCACTTCAAGCCAAAAGTAGATCTACGCTAATGTTGTGCTTCATGGCGATTACTCAAATAAATTTATGAAACAGCTAATCTGGAAATTAATAATACCCCTTACGATTATTTCGTTCGTAATTTTCACAAAGCTATGGAATGTCGAAATCTTTGACGGCTCAAATGAAACACTAACTGGTTTTCCTGTGCCTTATATGTGCCCAGGCTGGCACTCTTCACTTTCTTTGCAAATTTTTGTTTCAGGATTTTTAATTGATATACTCACTTATTTGACTTTTTGGTTTGTGCTTATCTTCATCACGAACAAATATATCAAACCAATAAAATTACATAAAACACTTACAATTATTCTTATAATAGTATCTGGGTTTTTAACAGTAGGTATGATTTTAATCGGAATTAATTCTGATAATGTATACACATTCAGTCGAGAATTTGAAATCGAATTAATTGATTCAGAGTATAGATTTATTTGGTAAATAAATTGAAAGTGATAACCAAAGCATGAACACAACCCAAAACTTATATGAAGTTAAAAAGAATAAGAATAAAAAATTTTAGAGGATATAGCCAAGAAACTGATGTTTTGATAGGTGACTTAACCGCTATTGTAGGGAAAAATGATATTGGGAAATCAACACTTATAGAAGCACTAGATATTTTCTTCAACAAAAAAGATGCTGTTGCTAAATTGGACAAAGATGATGTAAATAAACTGCAGCTTAATGCAGGTAATTCAGTTACTGAAATTGCAGTGGTTTTTGAAGAATTTCCAGCTTCTATTGTCATAGATACTTCTAATGAAACTACACTAGAAGCGGAGTACTTATTGAATTCAACTAATGAGCTTGAAATAATAAAGAGGTATAACAATGGCGGTGCAGAAAAAGTATTTATTGTGGCAAATCACCCAAGTAATGAGAATTGCAATGAACTTTTACTAAAGAAGCAAAGAGAATTACAAAACATAATAAATGATGCATCTATTGAATGTGAGAATAGATCGCTTAATGCAGTAATGCGATCAGCTATATGGAATCATTTCATTCAGAATTTAGATTTAACTACAACAGAAATTGATGTTACTAAAGGAGATACTAAATCAATTTGGGATAAATTAGAGAAATATTTACCGTTATATTCTATATTTCAATCAGACCGTAAAAATAGTGATGGTGACAGTGAAGTTCAAGATCCATTATCTACAGCTGTAACTCAAATAATGAATGATTCTGGAATTCAAGCTTCACTTGCTACAATTGCATCAACTGTTGAAACCAAACTAAGAGAAGTTGCAGGATTAACCTTAGAAAAATTAAGAGAAATGAATCCTGAGATTGCTGATAGCTTAAACCCTGTGATTCCTCCTTCCGAAAGTTTAAAATGGGCTGATGTTTTTAAAAAAGTATCTATCTCAGGGGATGAAGGAATTCCAATAAATAAAAGAGGAAGCGGTGTTAAACGACTAATTCTTTTGAATTTCTTCAGAGCTGAAGCTGAAAGAAGAAGAACGGCTCAAAATATTCCCAGCATAATTTATGCAATCGAAGAACCAGAAACTTCGCAGCATACTGTGCATCAAAAAATTCTAGTTAGAGCATTGAAAGCCCTTTCAGAATCAGAAAACACTCAAGTTCTGCTAACTACACATAGTCCCGTAATTGTAAAAGAGCTAAAATTTGAACATTTAAGATTGGTTATGAATGGAGAAGAAAGAAAGGAGATTAGACCTATTCTACCAAATCAATTACCTTATCCATCTTTGAATGAAGTGAACTTTATCGCTTTTGATGAAACAACAGAAGAGTACCATAATGAGCTCTATGGATTTATTGAAAGTGAAGGTCAGTTTACCGCTTACAAAAGTGGGAAACAAACTATGAGTTATATTAGGGAACAGAATGGTACAACAAGAGAAGAGCAAAAAATCTTAACTGAATACATTCGTCATCAAATTCATCATCCTGAAAACACAAACAATACAAGGTTCAACGACACACAATTGAATGAATCGATTACAATGATGAGAGATTTTATCAACGCACAATAATAAAAAACGAAAGCACAATCGAGTAGCCCGACCCATCAATAGAACATGATGGGCTGGGGCTCTCACACCACCGTACGTACGGGTCTCGTATACGGCGGTTCATTGAATCTCTGGTTGTAAGCGTTGATAATAATCCAGCATAC
>NZ_JBSRVI010000183.1:0-14179 GCF_055134445.1 Arcticibacterium sp. | reverse complement strand
TGGGATCATCTGCCGCCAGAATGCATCATTAGTTGGGTGCTGCAGCGACTTTTGAAATAGAGGAAAAGGCCGGCCTTCCAAACTATCTAATGAGCGGTAGGTGCTTCCATTTTTGTACCATTTACCCATCACGCCATCCCATTTTTCTTGGTCTGAAAAGCCTTTATAATCAGGTATGTTTGAATCGGTTACAAAGTGCAGCCAACGCAAGGTGAAATTGGCGACAATGCCGTTCTGAATAGGGAAGTCTATACCAGGTGCAACTGGTACCATCGGGACAATAGTTTTTAAAGCAGGATGCAGTTTTTTGCTAGCTGCCCATTGGCTAAAGCCCAAATAACTTGCACCATACATGCCAACTTTTCCATTGCTCCATGGCTGTTTGCTTATCCAATCAATGATATAATAAATATCATTGGCTTCATGTTCAAATGGTTCTACAGCCTCATGACCAATTCTTACACCACGGGGATTTGCTACAATACTTACATAGCCTTTTTTTGCGGCTGCTTCGCTCATACTTACATCATTGCCAGAATATATACTGTATACCAACACAGCAGGTTGTTTGGTTGTAATATTTGCCTCCCGCAAAATGGTTAATGCTATCCTTCCACCATCAGGCATTATTACAATTACACTATCATCAAGAATATAGTCTTTGTTCTCGATGTTTAGGTTCTTCTCTTGAGCAAACGAAAATTGAACTGAGATTAATAATAAGGCGGTCAGAAAAAATTTATTCATGATTGGATTTTTTTGTTTTTAATTACGCTCAACGTCCCCGCTATGAAACGTGTCCCGAAGGGCATGTTTTTATAGCGATTGTTGGCGGTAGTTTTTTATTTATTCATTTTGATAAGAGTCATAAATCTCTTTGTTATCATAGTAGATATATTCTGCTTTTCCGTTTTCTATAGGCTCGATAAAATTGGTTACAAAATGAGTCTTGAATTCTTCCACGGAAATGGATTTAAAATGCTCTATGTCACCTTTGTCCACTCCGCTAAAAAGTCCGCCCGTGATATGGCCATGTAGAATCTTTTCAAGTCTTAGCTTGGTTCTGCTTGAGTCAATTGAAATAATGGTCGAAAGTGCAGTAACGTCTGCACGGCTTTCGTCTACAATGTCAAAGTGCAAGTAAAAAAGACTGTCTGTTAAGTTTTTCTTTAAGGTGTCGCTATAACCATGTCCTGCTTGCATCGAATTGAAGAGGTCAGTTTTACTCATTTCCAATTCATATTCTTCATTCACATTTATGTTCAATTCCACTTTTTCTCTTGGTAATGTCGTTGCCCAAATTGCGAACAGACTGATTATTCCCAAAGGAATCGTTAAATACTTTCCAATTTTTTGTTCTGTGCAAAGTTGCTTTTGGAAGTATAGAAATGAAAATGGAAGAATTAAAAGAGCGAATAAGTCAGTGTAGTCAATCACTCTATTGAATCCAACTCCAATGGTCTGAGCTAAATTGATTACTTCTTGTGAAAATGGAGACTTCCAAAACAGGAATAAAGCAGCTGTTCCGATATATATTGTTTTAGTCCATTTAATTCGTAGGCTTGATAAGAAATATGGAAAAAGGAAAAGCCCTGCTATGTCAGAGAGTTTACCTGTCAAAAAGTTCGAGAACTCATATTTCAGATAAAAGTCATTTAATAGCAATAACCCCAAAGCCAAAATGAACAGTGGTCTTGATAATATGTCAGGTCTTGAGTGTTTCATTTTAATTACCGCCAACAGCGATATATCAGGACATATGTCTGATATATCGCAAATATTTTATCTAATCTAGCAGGTTTTTAATTACTGCAAAAGTATTTACTGCCACATGCGTGTAGATTTCTGTTGTTTTAGAGCTATGATGACCCATTAAAACTTGAATCTGCCTTAAATCTACCCCTTTTTCTAATAAGTGCGTCCCGAAACTATGCCTTAACATATGCGGTGTGACTCGTTTTTTTATGCCCGCTTTTTTAGCCGCATTTTTCAAAATATTTTCGATGCTCTTAGCACTGTACTGGCTCTCATTTGGGCCTTCAAAAAGATAAGTCTTTGGTTTCCATTCTTTAAAATACGTTCTTAGGTCTATTAATACGTTGGTAGATAAGAGTGTTAATCTGTCTTTGTTTCCCTTTCCTTTATTCACGCGAATAACCATTCTTTTGCTATCTATATCCTTGATTTTAAGGTTTATAAGTTCGCCCCTGCGTAGGCCTGCTGAATATAAAAGGCTTAGGATACACTTATGCTTAATATTATTGGTATGTTTGATAATATTGACTATTTCTTCTTTAGAAAGTACTTCTGGTAAACTCTGGTCTTTCCGAGGCCTATCTATTTTGTAAAATCTATTGGGCATTCCCATGACCACTTCGTAATAGAACTTTATAGCGTTTATAGCCGTATTCAAGCTGCTTTTCGAGAGCTCTTTTTTTGTCAATACCTGAAGGTAGTTTTGGATGTCTTGTTCGTCTAAGGAATTCACGTCTTGGCCATTGAAATAATTCATGAATTTCTCAAAATTGGCCACATAGCTCCTCGCGGTATTTTTACTGTAATGGTTTACTTCAAGTTTTTGTATATATGAATCAGGACAAATTGATTTTTTCACCAATGGTGCAATCACCTGCTTTTCTTCCTGTTTTCCTCTACTGTTTCCGTAAAAAGTACTCCCATTTATCCAAGCGACCCCTCTGAAAGTATTATATACTAGCTGTAGGTTGTCTTTATTGTTTGGTAGTGTGGCCATACTAAAAGTAGGGCTCCATTTTACTTCAGGAATTTGTTTTACTAGGGCATTAATAACCTTGTCAGGGTAAAATTGAAGCCCAATCTTCCTTTTACCATTAATCATCAAATGCTTTAGCGTGATATATTTCATTTATTTGAGGTCTTAGGTGACAATAATTAAATAAAATTAACTAATGATTAATAGATAAATACAGAACTTTCTTATATATATTCGTTTGTAAACGTTTCATAACCGTTATCAAACTGTTCTTTTTTGTGTATATTAGTGAATTGATAAACAGTTGGTTGTGCTAATTAACCGTTTATAAGTATAACACATGCTAGGCAAATGTAAAATATGTAAGAGTCCACTTTATGGAAGGAAAGGCAAAGTTTTCTGTGGGCAGCCGTGCAAAAACTTTTATCATAGCCGGCTAAGAGAGGTCACCAAAAAGCAGGCCTTTTCCATAGATAGGCATTTGCATAGAAACAGGTCAATACTTTTAGAAATAATGGGGAAGAAAAGCACTAAGCTAAAGGTGCCTAGAATACTATTGGAAGACAAGAATTTTCATTTTAAATACATGACACACTACCATATTAACGCTCAAGGTAAAACCTTGCATTACTGTTATGATTTTGGTTACATGGAATTTTCTGATGATGAAATTCTAATAGTAAGAAACCCTAAATAAATACCACCTCATCTACCAGTTCTTGGCCCATTTCTTTATTGATGAGGCTAATCAATTTCGATTTAGCCAATACCAGTTCTTGGCGGAGTGGGGCAGAGGTAATCCTCAGAAAAAGCGTGCTGCTTTTAATAAATATCTTGTCGGTTCTGGATGCTATCGTTTGGCCCATTATTTTCTCCCAAGAGGCCACAAGGTGGGTTTCGTTGTATTTGGATTTTAGATTAAAAGATTCCAAGAAGTCATTTAAGGCATCTTTCAAAGGCATAGCCTGACTATTTCTGGTACTTTTTCTCACTGATTTATATTGATTCACTGTTTACCTAAGTTACGAAAAAATGCCGCATTTGCAAGTTCCGTGTGGGTGATAAAAAAAGAAAACCTGCCAGACCATTACGCCGACAGGTTTAAATAAAGTGGGTAAAATTATTTCTTTTTACCTATAGCATTTTTCTCAAAAGTAAGCTTAGCAGCTCCACCAGTTGAAATAGTAACGGTATCGTCTTCTGTACTCACTACTTTGCCATGAAGACCACCAGAGGTTACTACCTCATCGCCTGGCTTCAGTTCATTCACCATTTTTTGTTGGTCTTTTTGTTTCTTTTGCTGTGGTCTAATCATGAAAAAATACATGACCGCAAACATACCTGCCATAAGAATTAAAAAACTATAATTTCCTGCTCCAGCATCTGCTTGTAGTAATACCATTTTAATTAGTTTAAGTTTAATATTTTATTTCAAAGATTGATTATTGAGCTGTAGCAGTAGAATCTGCCGCCAGCACGGTAGCGGTAAAAGAAAGTGTTTCTTGACTGTTTGTAGCATTAGATATAACACCCACTGTCTTTTTATTGACACCTACTTTTCCGGCACTATTAAAGTTTATAACAATTTCGTCCGACTGACCCACACCCACCATTCCTACTGGCTTAGAAGCCACTGTGCAGCCACATGAAACATTTACAGCTGTAATTTGAAGAGGGTCTGTACCTGTATTTGTGAATTTAAAAGCATGGCTTACTTGGTCACCCTCGTTAAGTGTACCAAAATCGAAGTTTGATTCTTCAAACGCTATCACCGCATTAGAAGTAGTTGCCGCTTCAGCTCCTTCGGTGCTGTCACTGCTCGTATTACAAGAGAAAAGAACAAGGCCTAAAAAAAGGCTAGCAAGGATTTTCATGATTTAGATTTTATTTGAGACATTAAGTTTTCTACATCTTCCAGTAATTTTTCAGCCTTTTGACGTGCCTCATTCACTACTTTTTTTCCGTCGGCTTTGGCTTTACTATCTACATCTTTTCCGCCTGCCATTTCTATGGCTACTTCGTCGCCTCTTTCTATAAGGTCTGCTATAAATTCTTCTAGCTGACCTCGGTATTTGCCTAGCTTTTCTGCTAGTCTGTCTCTAGTGATTTCACCTTTTTCTGGTGCATATAATATGCCTATGGCCGTACCGGCGGCTATACCAGCTAAGAAAGCGAAAAACGAACCTGATGATTTGCTCATATCTATAATTGATTTAGTGCTTAAAATTATCTCAAAAAGCCATTTAAGGCAATTTTTACCGTTTATTTATTATCTAACATGCCACGTCCAGACTTCTTGATTTCGCCATTGGAAACCAACTCTTTCGACAGCTTATCTAAAACACCATTCACAAACTGCCCACTTTTAGGTGTACTGTATTCTTTGGCTATTTCAATAATCTCATTAATGGTCACTTTTACAGGAATACCAGAACACTCCATCATTTCTACCAGTGCCATTTTCAAAAGAATCTTGTCTGTCTCTGATATTCTATCATACTCCCAGTTTTTTAAACTTGGCAATATCATTTTCATCAGTTTATTTTCTTCTTTAACGCAGTTTTTGAAGAGTATCATCAAAAAATCTTTGCGTTCTTGCCATGTTTCATCTGCTCTGGCTATGGTGAG
Organism: Arcticibacterium sp.; assembly: GCF_055134445.1. NCBI lineage: Bacteria > Pseudomonadati > Bacteroidota > Cytophagia > Cytophagales > Leadbetterellaceae > Arcticibacterium > Arcticibacterium sp. The sequence goes on along the minus strand of NZ_JBSRVI010000183.1, from coordinate 8,820 downwards.
TTCTTTAGTTTCTTCATAATTCTGGAAACTGTGAGCCACCATGGCTCTTAGGGTTTCTTTGTCTTCCGACCAATAGAGGTGGTATCTTTCAAAGAAGTTGCTAGAAATATCATTTTTTAGAAAAACATTTTTTACTAAGTATTTCAACAAAGCAATCTCTTCCTCTAATGTATGATTTAGGTTTTGACAGTATTCTTGGTATTTAGGATTGACTTTTAGAACCTGATTGTAAAGACTTTTTACAAAGTCAATCTCTTCGTCCCAGTTGAACCCTAACCTTAAGTTAAGCAGTTCAAAGTCTTTATTAACATCAAGTTCCTTCAATAGTTTGTTAGAACTCAATCTACTTTTACCTTCATGATGAATGTCTTTGTCTGCCATTTCTGCCAGAGCCACATAAAGGTTCATGAGCATAAGATAAACTTCAAAAACCTTATCGGCATCTTTCAAAGTTCTTATGGTAAAGTTATCAAAATCTGTCCGATTTCTTTCTAAAAAGAAGCTACTGGCTTTTCTTACGACTTCTTTTACTTCTTTTGGTAGCTCAAAATCTTCGGTATCACCTGCTATCGAGAAATCGTCTTGAAGCTGCTGAAGTCCCAGTCTTGTTAAACCCTGTAATTTTACTCTATCCTGAACTTCCATGGAGTTTAGATCCGGTGCAAAAGCCTCGTGGATTAAGTCTTGAGCTAATAGAAAATTAGCTTTTTTAGACTGCTCGTAGGCATATAAAGATTGCATAGCCCTAATTCGAATCAGACGTCTGTTCAGCATATTTGGTCAAAGAACTGTTAATTGTGCCGCAAAGATAATTAAAAGGATTTGAAGATAAATGGCTAATTCGGCCTAATTTTGAAAGTATCTCATATAATTAATCTAAGAATTGGCCTTGAGCTACAAAACACATCGTATTTTTATCTCTTTTTTACTGCTTTGCCTTTCGCTAAGTAGTTTGCCGCTTTCGGCTCAAAACAAGCTCAGTTCACAGGAAGCGAAGAAAGACTTGGACTTTCTGTATAAAAAAATGATGCAGATTCATCCTGGATTGTTCCGGTATCAGAAGGCAGAAGATTACGAAAATATCTTTAAAGAGATTAAGGAGTCTTTAGTGGATTCTGTGAGTTATTTGGACTTTTTTAATAAAATGGCTCCTTTAGTTTATGAGGTAAAGGATTTACATACCAGTCACACGCACAGTAAATCTTGGAGCAAGGAGCATCCCAATGTCCTGCCGTTCATTACAAAAAACATAGCGGATAAGAATTTAATTCAATATAACGCATCTTCAGATACGACCTTCTTAAAAGGACTGGAGTTAATAGAAATTGACGGAAAGCCTATAGCGGAAATTAGAGATGAACTGAAACAGAAAATAGGAACAGATAATGGGAATATTGTGGCAAAAGAGCTCTATTCCTCTAGACTGCTTTATGCCTATTACCCCAAATATTTTGAATTAAAGGATTCTGTAAGTCTAGTAACACGCAGTATTGAAAATGACTCCATAACACCTTTTAAACTGGCCACGATATCCAAAAAGAAGATGGGGGCTATCATTGCCATGCAATATCCAAAACAGCTTAGGAAAAATCTCCATTACAGCGTGATAGATTCGAGTTTATCCTTGGCTAAAATTGATATTACATCTTTTGTGTTAAAAAACTCACCACTAGATGTTTTTCAATCCAAGTTTGGAAGAAAACTAAAGAAGAATTTCAAACAAATAAAAAAAGATGGTATTGAGAATTTGGTGGTGGATTTAAGAAGTAACGGTGGTGGCTATATTCCTAATGTGGGTAAGGTACTCAAATATCTGGTAGATGAGCCCTTTAAGCTTGTAGACACCATGTCATTCAACAGAAGGGCTTATTACAAGATTTTTTCTCCCTTTAATGTTTTGCCCCCTTTAGTGGCTCCGTTTTATTTTAATAAGAAAGACGACGAGTATAGATACCGAGCCAATGGTAAGCCACCTAAGAAAAAACCTTCTAAATGGACCTTCGACGGAAACCTGTATGTGTTTATGGATGGAGGTTCTTATTCTGCTACAACTTTTACTATAAGTGTTTTAGATGATATGGGTAGAGCTACTTTTGTAGGCGAAACGCCTGGAGGAGCCAACTGGGGCAGTCATGCAGGAAGCTGGTATATAGCCAAATTACCCCATAGTAAAATCAGGGTTAGGATTCCGGAATACCGTATCGTACATACAAGAAAAAAACGAGCCTATGAACCTTTTTTTGTAGAGCCCGATATTCCAGTAGAATATACCTTGGAAGACTTTAACAAAAACATAGATAGTTACGAAAGGGTTTTGATAGAGAATTTGAAAGAAGATTAGACGAAATTCAATACTTCAAAGTCCGTTAAATCATCATTAAAAGAAGTGAAAATGGCTGGATAGCCTAGGTCTACTTTACAGATTTCCTTATCTTGTCCTATGGCTTTAGCGGGCCTTTCGGTAGCCATGTCAATAGCTGTTTCTAGTGGAATGTCGACCAGTTCTACAGCATTTTTAATACAATCCCCCATAGAAACGGCAGAGCCAGCCAAGTTACCATCGCTGTTGATGTATTGGCCATCTACAAGGGTCGCATCAAACTCTTCCCATTGAAATTTGAGTTTCTTTTGGCCTAAGAAAAGAGCATCCGAAATGATAAATAGCCTGTCGGGCTTGGCGTTAAAAGCTACTTTAGCGGCATCAAAATCGCAGTGTTTCCCGTCTAAAATAATAGGTGCCCAAATCTCCTTACGAGCAAGTGTAGCTCCTACAAGACCCGGTTTTCTGTGGTGCAAACCGGACATGGCATTAAAGAGATGTGTCACCAGATTGATACCCAAATCAAAGGCCTTGTTGGCTTCTGTATTGGTAGCATCAGAATGACCTGCCGAAATGCAAATGCCCGAATCTTGTATCATTTCTATTTGTTCGTCTGTAAACTGTTCAGGGGCAATCGTCATTATTTTAATGAGATCTTTGCCTGCTTCCAAAATACCTGCCAGTTCTTTATTGCTTGGTTTTCTGACATATTTGGCCAGATGTGCCCCACGTTTTACTGGATTTAAGAATGGCCCTTCCAGATGTAAACCCACCACGCCTGACTTAGGATTTTGGTTCATGTATTCCTTAATAGCCGTTAAACCTTTTAATATATTTTCTGGCGAGGAAGTAATGACGCAGGGCAAAACGTAAAACGTCCCCGTTTTTACGGAGGCCGTAAAAATATCGTCAATGGCTTCTATACTTACTTCTTCTGTCAAATAGAGTTTCTCGCCACCATTAATATGTGTATCAAAAAACGGTGCAGCGATGTTTTGATAAGTAGGATTGCCTTCATGGTTTACAATCGCCGTTATTTCACCATTTTCAAAAGAGATGGTTTTATTATTTAAAACGGTTCCGGCCGTAAAAAGTCTTTTGGTAGAAATGGAAGGCATTTGGCTTGATATTTTTGTAGTTTAAAGGTAGTACTCTTAGGCTAGTTTTAAATAGATGGAAATAATATTTTGAGAAAAAAAATGGAGAATAGTGTGATATTTCAGCGTGAGCTACGACTAACTAATTGAATTCAAAAAAAAACGGTTTGAATACAGAAAAAGCATTTGTAGAATCTATAAAAGAAAATGAAGCCCTCATTTACAAGGTGACTGCCGTTTATGGGAATGATGCGGAAGATAGGAAAGATTTGTACCAAGAAATAGTGCTGCAACTGTGGAAGGCTTTTGAGAAGTTTAGAAACCAGTCGCAAGTTTCCACTTGGCTTTATCGCGTAGCACTTAATACCGCCATCACAAGGTTAAGAAAGAAAAGGAATCAAGGACAGATGGTGGCTTTAGATGCGGGATTGAATATTTTGGAAGAAGCTTATGACCCGCTTTTAGAAGAAAGAAGTAAGCATCTGTATAGGCATATAAGTATGCTAAACGACATAGAAAAAGCGGTGATTTTACTTTTTCTGGAAGACAAAAGTCACCAAGAAATAGCTCAAATTACAGGACTCTCTGTGAGTAATGTGGGCACTAGAATGACACGCATTAAAGAGAAATTAAAAAAGGGTTTTGCTAGCGTTTAGTGATAGCCTTTATCTAAAAAATATAGATATGGAATTAGAAGAGATGAAAAATACTTGGCAAGAGCTGAGTATGGAATTAGAAAAGCAAAAAAAGCTTACCAATGAGATTATCCTGAAAATGGCTCATGAAAAAAGCAAGAACAGTATAGGCAAGATGGTAGTATTTGAAACGGTAGCTGGCTTGGGAATGTGTGTTGTGCTTTTGGTGGGTTTGTTAGGCAGTATGCTGAACGGTAGTTTCCAAACAACGCCGCTGGCCATTTGTGCTTTATTGAGCGGAGCGTTATTCATTTTTTCTGGCTATATATCTTGGGATTTTATTGCTAAAATGAAGAAGGTAAATCTTTTAGAAAACAGTATAGTAGAGAGTCAAAAGAACTTTTTGGTTTTGAAGAAAGCTGCAGTTTTTTATAAGAAAGTGGGACTTTACAGCAGTTTACCTACTATGATTTTCTTTATTCCCGTGGTTTTGAAGGTATTTATTGGAAAAGATATTTTTCAGGATTTCAGTGCTGCCAAAGATGATCTTTTAGCAGTAATTGGCTTTTCATTATTAATAGCTATCCCTTTAATTTTTATTCTTTTTAAGTTTTACAATAAGAATATGAAAACTACAGGTGATGCCCTGGAGCAAGCAGAAGAACTTTAAATATGATAATAGAATCAATAGCTGGTAAAGGAAGTTTTAAGCTTAGGGATGGAGGCGTATTGATAACAGAAATGATCTATGAAAATTGGTATTCTCATAAAGTATCTGACAAGCATAAAGGAAACTTTATTGAAATAAGACCAACAAGATTTTGGCAAAGTAAAGTATCGATTTTTAGGAATAGGGAAGAAGTAGGTGAAATGCAGTTTAACTGGCGAGGTCGATACAAATGAACTACGGAGATTCCAATATGCGTCAAAGAATGCGGTCCGTTAAACCCGAATTATGCATTGGAGAATCGTAATCATTTTTAAAAATCAGATATTTAAACGAGATGAGCATAGCGTTTACCCTGAGCTTGCCGATGGGAAGCAATTTCGTTACGATCCCGATTTCTATCGGGAGATTTTCTGACGCATAAAGCGGGTTAAAGAATAGATAAAATGAAAGAAGTAAAAAAGGCGATACCTGTACTCATAACAGCATTAATTTGGGCGACAGTGATGATAGTTTGTTCAAGTGCATTAAAAGAATCTGGTGCTTATGGCGAGATTAGAAATGTTCTGCTTTGCGGAGCATTTATGAACATCATGCTATGGTCTGGCAGTGCGGTTTCGGAACGGAAAGCAAGCCGTTCGAAATGTGCAGGTGAATAGGTATTCGCCTATTCCATGTCTGGTTGGATTGAGCTAAGAAAGTACCCGTTAATTCTGGTACTTTCTTAAGAATCTTTCTCAAAAAACTCACGTATTCTTCTGGATTTGTCTTTTCCAACCAAGGCTATTAACTCTTCTTCAGTAGCATTTCTTAGATTTTGAATGCTTTTGAAATGGCTCAGAACTTTTGTGGCGGTAGGTTTACCTATACCTTCTATAGATTCCAAGCTGCTGTTAATAAAACCTTTGCTTCTTCTGTTTCTGTGATGGGTAATACTGAAACGGTGAGCCTCATCACGGCAGCGTTGAATAAGCTTCAGGGATTCTGATTTCTTATCGATGTAAAGTGGGAGGCTGTCTTCTGGGAAGTAAATTTCCTCTAATCTTTTAGCAATACCAATGATGGGAATTTGACCATAGATACCTAAATCTTTTAAGGCCGAGACAGAGGCAGAAAGTTGGCCTTTGCCGCCATCAATAACTATCAGGTTTGGCAAATCTTCTTTCTCTTCTAAGAGCCTTTTGTATCTTCTGTAAACCACCTCACGCATGGTGCCAAAATCGTCAGACCCTATTATTGTTTTTGGAATATAATGACGATACTCCTTTGTGCTTGGCACGCCGTTTCTAAAAAGCACCATAGCAGAGACAGGGTTTGTACCTTGGATGTTGGAGTTGTCAAAACACTCAATATGCCTTGGTAGGTCCTTCAGCTGTAAATCTTGTTTCAGTTTTATTAGAACCCTATCACGCTTATTTGTAGCTCCGCTTTTTGCAATAGCATCTCTTTCGGCTTTTTCATGTCTATAGTACATCACATTTCTCAAAGCCATTTCTATAAGCTTACGCTTATCACCAATTTTGGGTACTATTACCTCTGCCTTTAAGTCGGTGTCTACTTCTATATTAGAGAAAATTTCTCTGGCTTGGCTTTCATATTTGAGCCTTATTTCAAACATAACCTTTTCTAATACCTCATCATCTGGCTCTTCAAGTTTTTTCTTGACTTCAAAATTCTGGGTTTGAATAATGGTACCGTTACTTATTTTTAGATAACAAACATACGAATTGTCTGCATCAGACTGAATACCAAATACATCTGCATCTTGTATAGATGGGTTTACGACAGTGGCCTTGGCCTGATAATTAAGTAAAAAATCTTGTTTTAGTTTATATTCATGAGCCTTTTCAAACAAGTGACTGGCAGCAGCTTCCTGCATTTTTCTGAGAAAATATTCTTTAGCAGGAGCCAGGTTTCCTTTTAAAATATGATGGACTTGGTCTATTTCATGCATATAGTTGGCCTCATTTTGTAAGTCTTCACAAGGCCCCAAGCAATTACCAATATGATATTCCAAGCAAAGCTTATATTTCCTAGCAGCCACGTTTTCTTCCGACAAGTTATACTTACATGTCCTGATGGTATAGAGCTGTGTGAACATGTCTAAAAGTGCATACATGGCTTTCACATTTACATATGGTCCATACATTTTTCCTTTACTTTTATCTTCAATGCGTCTCGTCTTTATAATTCTAGGAAATCGTTCATTGGTCACACATAGATAAGGGTAAGTTTTATCATCTTTTAAGAGGATGTTGAACTTAGGCTGAAGCTCCTTAATCATGCTGTTCTCCAGCAAGAGGGCTTCCCATTCTGATAAAACAACCGTGTATTCTAGTTTTCGAATACTGATTACCAGCCGCTTTGTTTTTCTGTCTGCTCGGTCAAAATTATAGAAATAGCTGCTAATTCTATTTTTGAGATTCTTGGCTTTACCTACGTAAATGATGGTGTCATTTTCATCAAAGTATTTATAAATTCCGGGCTCATTCGGAAGGAGCGGAATCTTAGATTTATAATCAAATTTGATGTTTGCCATGCTTTATTTAATGCCGAAAGTTTTCTTAATAAGATAAGAGAAAACCTTGCTTAAAAAGTTCAAAAAGTGGAAACGTTCTGGGAATGTAATAAGCCTATGTTGTTCAATTGAATTAGGTTTGGAAAAAGCAAGATATACGCTTTTGAAATATTCGGACTTTCGAAAACCTTTATCTTGAGATAAAAATAAGATTTGCTCAAAATTAAACCTTTCAAATGGGGTAGACCAACTGGCACCACGGCTCCAGTATTTTTCTGTTTTAGCTATGGAGAGGTAGCTGTGAATTCTTAGAGCGTGCTCCATATCGGATGGGATTTCTGTTAGATGAAAATGTTTTAATAAATAGAAGCCATTTAATAGAACAGTTCTCATCTTGAAGTTTTCAGACTGTATCATAATCTGTTGCCAATCTAGCTCTTTTTTAAACTTAGAGATAAAAAGACCAAAATCTACCAAGCCCTTCAGTCTTAGCCAAAATTCTTTAGCCCCATGGTGATTGAGCATGGTCCAAAATATAATTTCTGTATCATTTTGGAGTCCGAAAATATAATCTTTGGGAACAGAATAAGGAAGGAACCCATAATGAATATCCCAGTGAAGGTCAATATGAAAATTTAGTTTATAAAGAGGTATTTCATATTGTTCATTTGCCAGAATAAGATTCTGGGTTATTTCAGTAGGAGTTCCTTTAATGTCTATGCTATACTTGTACCCTTCATTCAGGAGTAAATTTAAAGTTCTTTCAAGGCTTTTTTTAGATATCAAAATATCAATATCACCAGCTTCTCTAAAACCTTTAGCATATAGGGCGTTTTGATACACAGCACCTTTAAAGGGTACCATTGGGATAGCTTCCTTTTTAAATATAGTCGCTAACCTTTTAAGTTCCATGAAATTGCTCAAATGAGCTACGGCTTGACTGGTGGAGAAGGTTTCTAGCCTAGCTAAAACATCTGAAGGGACATAGATTCCAGCGGTTTTAAGTGTTTCGTAAACAATTGGCCTTAAGGCATGAAATTCTAGTATTTGTTCAAGTTTTTTCCAATTGATTTTCTCAAAAAGCGGTCTATCTAATTCACTTTTAGGATGAAAATAAACCTTTATTATATTTAAAAGAGCTTGAACTTCATTACTTGCTTTCATACGCTGCGATCATGTTTTTAACAAAAGAATCTAAAGCATCGAAACCCTCTGGTCTTGTAAAATGAACAATCTTCACTTTCGAGGATAGTTTAACCGCAGATTTGAAATGGTTGGCATGAATCAGACCTCTTAAGATTTGGTGTGGAAGTGGAAAATGTTTTAATAGTTCTATGGGAACGTTTAGAACATTTAAGGGTTCTAACGAAGTTTCTAAAGTAAGGATATTGATGCTTCTTAAAGGAATATTTTCTGTAGGGAAATCTCCGAAGTCCTGCGTGACGAGAAACTTTTTGTGTCCTTCAAATGAAGGTTTTAAATGTTCATTTCGAATCTCGAGTCCATTGACAGTATTGTCCCAAATTTTAAACTGAGGAAATGCAGGAATCAAATGTGGTGTTTCCTGCGAAAGGTCAATGGCC
>NZ_JBSRVI010000182.1:0-37050 GCF_055134445.1 Arcticibacterium sp. | reverse complement strand
CTAGAATTAAATAAAGGTAAGATTGAAAATATTGATCTAAAGTCAGCCCTTAATGAAACTAATATTAAAGAGTTGAAAGATAAAATCAAGGAATACCAAATCTTTCTTAATAAAAATAGTCGCAAGGAAACAAATTCATTAAACCGAGATGATTTATTTAATGAACTAACAATATTGCATGGCAAAAAAGAAGAACTTGAAAAAAGATTCAATGAGTTAAGCGAATTGGCCCCTTTAGCAATGCTTGGTGGAAAAATAGAAGAAGTGCTTGAGCATCTTGATTTACAAGAAAAATCAATTTCCCAAATTGAAAATAGCGAAGCAATAAAGAAAAAATTTGATAGCTTCACTGAGAAACTGTTTAACCAGCCTCCTGAACCTGAAGATGGTTCAATGTCGTTTAAAAATAAAATATTTTACGCGAACAAAGCAAATAGTTTATTAAGCGAACTATTTGAAGTAAAAGATTACGATAATAGAACTGACTTTGAGCTTGACTTAAATAATGCTGATAAAGAACTAATATTTAAAACAGCACAGATTTTACAACAACAATCAAAGGAATTGTTTGAGTCAACTATATCGGAGTTTAATACTGTTCAATTAGCAATTACAGCGATAGACAAGCAAATTAAAATGATTGATTCCGATTTAGAGGATGAAACAATTTTAGAGATGGTAACCTTAAAAGACGAAGCGGATAGAAATTTAGAAAAGATTATTGCTGAGAATGGAGCCCTTGAAAATCAAAAAGAGAAGTTATTAAAAGATAATGTGCGGTTAAATCAACAATACAATATTTTACTTCAAAAAAGTAGCGGAAATCAATTGATTAAAAACAAGATTGCAAAAGCGAAGAAGTATATTGATTCATTACAAACATTTATTGATAATCAAAAACGGTCTAAAAAAGAAGCTTTAGCCAATAATCTTTTATCGGAACTTCAAAAATTGATGCATAAAATGCAGCATAATGATGCAAGCTTTATTGAAGATTCAAGAATTGACATACTCCCTGACGGAAAGGGTCTTAAAGTTTCAATTTTAGATATAGACGGTAATGAAATCCCCAAAGAAAGCTTCTCAACAGGTGAAAAGCAGATTTATATATCCTGCTTAATTAAAGCAATTCTAAGCGAGTCAATTCAGAATTTTCCAATTTTTATTGATACACCATTGGGTAGATTAGACCATGAACATATTGAAAATATATTAAATAATTATTATCCTGATTTATCTAGTCAAGTTGTTTTATTGGCTACAAACAACGAGATAACACCTCGCCGTTACAAATCAATCTCAGATAAGGTTTCTAAATCATATTTGATTGTAAACGACAATAAGAAATCTTACTTTAAACCAGGTTATTTCCAAAGCTATGAGAATAAGAATTAGTAAATATAATGATGAAGTTATCGACAAAATAAAGTCGATTTACAAATTCAATTCAGAAGGTGTTGCTCCGAGATTGGCATTTTCGTATAGTCTTCAGACAAATAAACATTTTGATGTTAATATAGATGTTGCTCCTAGCTCTGATGGAAGAGATTTTAGGGATGACCGAGGTTTATTTGGTACAATCGTTGAAGGTCGTTCAAATTACCCCATATTTAAAGCAATATTAGACAAGCACTATAATCAATCTCTTTATGAGGAAGATTTTACTAAATTGTTTAAACTTCATCTTGACCATGGTCTAACAGAAATTTATAAAATACTTTCCAAAACAGACTTTACGGTTGGTGGTCATATTTCGCTTTTAATGAAGCTTATGAAGAATGGTCTTGACTTACAATCAAGTTCTGCTTCTATTGTGAACACTCAAAAACAAACAATAGTAAAAGAATACTCAGAACCATTATCATTTATACTTGGCACCACAGAAGAGAATGAGCAAATTGAGATAAAAATTAACGATTTAACAGAATTTGATAATAGAAATATTGCCATAGCTGGTATGGCAGGTTCTGGTAAAACTCAATTGATTAAAGATGTTTTATATCAGATTTCTAGCAAAACTAAAAATCAGCTTAAATATATTTTCTTTGATTACAAAGGAGAAGGGAATGCGTCTCAGTTGAAGCCATTTTTGGATAAAACAAATTGTGAGTTTATTGACATTTTGAATGATGGGTTTAATTTCAACCCTTTAGTATCTATAAATATAAGCGACGGTGAAAGGCAAAAAACGTTCAGTATTAAAGCCTTTGTAGATACAATAGGCACTTTTGTTCCGCAAATGGGAACTTCACAGAAGCATATCTTACAAACAGTAATTACTGATTTAATTGAGGACAAAGGAAACACTTGTCCAAACCTGACAGAGCTTTCTAATGCACTTGAAGAATATTATGAGGTTAGTAAAACAAAACCTGACACTTTATTGGCCGCAATTAAAGACCTATCAAGTGGCCTTTTCTCGGATGATATTTCAGAAAACATTATTGAGAAGAGCATTTATCTGAATTTGCCACCAACTTTATCTGATACTTTAAGGCAATTGTGTGTATTTCTTCTATTAAGATATTTTAATTTCTTTTTTAGTTCTGCAAATGATGCTGAACCGAAGGATAATATTATACCGTTGAGATATGTGATTGTTATTGACGAAGCTCATATTTACTTAAAAAATAAAAATGCAAGAAAAGCATTAGAAGACTTATTAAGGCTTTTACGTTCAAAAGGAGTGATTGTTGTAATGCTTTCACAGGGTGTTGAAGATTATAAAACTAAAGACTTTGATTTTGCTTCGCAGGTAAAATTACCAATCTGCTTAAACGTCCAAAACAAAGACCCGAAAATGATAAAAACGTTCATCGGTACACCTAGGAGTGAACATAAATTAATTAATGAAATTAACCGCCTTGATTCAGGTTTAGGTCTAATCAATCTTGACGAACCCAAAACAATCAAGATTAGACAATTTTGGAAAACGATAAAAAATGAATAGCTCGCTCCTCGACGCCTTTCCCCTTACAAAGTCTCCCTTTCTGCCGATTTATCCGCCGATAGGAGGACAGGCAGGCGTTTGGGAATCCACACTTATAAAAAGTGAATAACGTTTAGGAATAACTCAAGGACTTAAAAGTATCCCTAAACCAGCCCTCAAGGCTCCACCATGACAGTGGTCATATTTAGCCATCGGATTCCTTTGTTTCTTTACAAAAAGAAAACTAATAATATGCTACTAACATCATTCCAAGAAGACTTGATTTTTGGAGATAAAATCAAAACCAAAGTAATTTTAGAAACGTCTTTCTCAAAAGAAATACGTATACTTTTGAAAGCTGGACAGGTGATGAAACAACACCAAACTAAATTTCCTATTGTGGTTCATTTGCTCAAAGGTGAAATTGATTTTGGCGTAGAAAATACAGTGCACAGCATAAAAGAAGGCGATGTTTTAACTTTAGATGCCAATGTCCCTCACGATTTAAGTGCTATTCAGGATAGTGTGGTACGTCTTACATTATCAAAGTCTGACGATGTGGCTAGGGTAGAAAAAGTAATTGAGGCATCTGACCAAAAAGCATAACGAAAGAAATAGCATCCAGAGCAGATATTGCCTTCTTGGTAAATACATTTTCATAAGGAAAGAGCCCTTTCTTGGGCCCATTTTCAATAAACATATGGCAGTGGCCAAAGCATTTAGAAACACTAACGGACTTCTGGGAAACCAATCTTTTTGGGATAGCTAAATTTAAAGGAAACCCCACTTTAAAGCATTTTAATGTAGACCAGAATTTGCCCCATGGCATCCAGCAGGAGCACTTTGGCAAATGGCTTGAGCTTTGGTTCCAAACCATAGACAAGCTATTTGTAGGTGAATTGGCAAAGGAAGCCTCCAGACGCATGGCTCATGGACAGTTTATGGCTGTTTGGAATAACCGAGAAAAAAGTAAACCTGTTTTTTGATATTCTATTAAAAGAGCGAAATTAATCAACGATAAAACCCTGTTTCTTCGCTGACCTCGCTGGTCAGGCCTAGGCGTGCCTACCTCCTTTTTGTTGGGGCAAAAACAAGCTGACGAACTAAAGAACGAAACAAATCAACGATAAAATCTTGTTTCTTCGCTGACCTCGCCGGTCAACACTAGGCGTGCCCACCTACTTTTTGTTAAGGCAAAAACCCGAGACGTCGGACCGAAGCAAAAACCATCAACAAAATAAGCTTGTACATTCAAAATTGATATCTTAATGACTAGTAGGAGAGGCTAAGGAGAGTGAATTTTCATCGTACTTCAAATAGTATTTTGTTAGATAGGAACACTTTCTTGTTTATTCTAACATTTCCCTTTACAGAGTTCTTTAAGTCCAAAGGTCTCTGCTGGGACTCCGCTCTCCGATGCTTACAGCGTCGGTGTGTTGAGATAAAAAGCCTCTGGCTTTTACCGTGTTTTAGCCTTAAAAAACACATTGATCACCTTATGCCCATTTGATTTCATGGAATTTTAGATCGGGGACTATAATCCCTATCTTCACAAGTCTAAAAAAAATAATACCATGAAAATAAAAACTATTCAGTTCCTCATTGCCTTACTTTTAGCTGCTCCTTTTACATTGATTGCCCAAGATATTTCTATGGAGGCTCCTCCTGAGCTAGAAGTGAATGGCATTATATTCTCCAGCAGCGGTGGTGTTAAATTCCCCGACGGAACCATCCAAACCACAGCATACCTTCGAAACCCAGCAATGGAAAGTGGGCTGTCGGCCTTAGTGATAGAATTTGCCCCTTCATCAGGAATAAAGGGGCCAGCTCATGGCGATGGCATTACGGATGGTTTAAACGTGTTAAGTTTATCTAATGGCCTATCAAACTCATCTACAACTCATCTAGGCGGTGGCAGTGGAGCGGGTAAATCTAATTTCCAGGACCTCTCTTTCTCAAGGTTATCTGATATTAATTCTACCCGAATTAGGTCATTTGTAGCCGATGGCAGGCATATAGCTTACGTTGAAGTGTTTTTCTTAAGAATGATTGACAACCGCTATGTTATAGATCATAAAGTTCGCTATGAAGATTGTATCATTAATTCTTTTAATGTTAGCTCTGGTGGAACAGAAACAACCGAGAGCGTTGGTATTAATTACGGGAGTGCATGCTATTGCTCTTACGAAAGAAGCGAAATAGGTCAAGAGCTAGAATCTGCAAGTTTTGGCTGGAACATAGCGGAGAACACAGCCATAAGCACTTGTAATTGTGATAGTTTTTAAGCTGACTTGAACTTGGAAAAAGAATTGACAGAATTGCCCTTTGCAGCGTATTCTAAGACCTTTGAATACCCTGCCTAAGGATAAAGCCACTTCCTCTTGGGGAGGCTCTTCCTAGGGAAAAGCTTATTATTATGAATATAATTCTTGATTTTTGCTCGCTACAAATCCGTTTTTACCTTTAAGAAGTTTAAAAACATAGCATCAAATAAAAAATTACTTAACCAATGAAAAAAGTACTATTCCTGTTGATGGTTACTCTTGTTTCATGTAGTCCTGCTGTTGATATTAGCAGCCTAGAAATTGAAGGAACTTGGAAACTTTTTGAAGCGACTCTTGAAGAGAATGGAGTTAGAACAGTTACAAAATACGACCAGAACACCTCGTTCATAAAAATTATTAATAAGTCACATTTCGCTTTCCTCTTACACGATTTATCCAAAGGAAAAGATAGTACAGCAGTATATTCTTCTGGTGGAGGAACTTATGAATTGGAAGGAAACAAATACACGGAGAATCTTGAGTACTGCTCGGATAGACAATGGGAAGGAAATGACTTTCATTTTACACTAGTAATCAGAAACGACACCTTAATACAAAGTGGTGTTGAAATTGTGGAAGAAGCCGGAGTAAATAGAATGAATACAGAGAAATATATAAAAGTTAATAAGTCTAAATTCTAGACTCAAGGCAATGATTAATTTAAGAGAATAATTCCCTATTCAAACTCTCCACGGGAACAAATATGAAGCAACTAGTTGGAAATCCCGAACAGTTCAAACCGAAGGTATTTGGGAAGGAGAAATTAAACATTACCGCTCTTATAGACTCTAAAAAACCTCTTAGTACCAATCCGATGCTTATAGCATCAGTATGCTGATAAAAAAATAGTATAAAACATCTCTACCCCTTAACCTTCGCTGGTCTAAAATTGCGAATGGTATAGGTGAAGTTCAGCATATAAAAACGACTCAAAACCAAGGATTTGTTTTCCCCTTGCAGCGTCTCAAAATAGACGCAGCATTACTATGGCAAAATAGCTGCTCAGACTCACCACTCCGATGCTTGCAGTATTGGAGTGCTTATAAAAGCCTCATCCACTAACATTCCATGCGTCTGGTGGCAAAAAATTATATGCTTAGGTGTCGGTAATGGATATCCAAGTATGACTAATCCCAATCAGATTAACTAATTCATAAAATATTTTAGCATTCATAGGGTGAAGTCTTACACAACCATGTGATGCCTTTGTTCCCAACTTTGCAAAGTTCCCCGTTGTGGTTCCATGAACGGCATATCCACCTTTAATAAAAACGGCATAAGGCATATTGCCAAGCCCCTCGTAGTTTCCTCCAGGGAATTTTTTAGAGGTATATCTTTTAAATATTGGTCCTGCAGCTCTTACATTCAATGTTGGTGTATCGTACTTGCCTATGCCGGTAGAAACCGAGAAGCTGTCTATTAATACGGCATCAAGATATAAATAAAGGGTCTGAGTAGACTTTACGATATGGGCATATATGAGGCAACCGGTTTCACTGCAAGGAATATTTTCAGGGTCTTTTTTGCTTGTTAGAAAGGAATCAAGGATTTGTGTGTTTTCTTTTAATAAGAGGAGTTCTTCTGGCGTATGAGTCTCCATTTTTTTCCAAATTTTACGCAAACTGTCCACTTGCTCCACCATGGCCATTTCTCTGTGCCATGCATTATCAATTTGTATCAACAAGGCATTGATGGAATCTTTGTCCGGAGTAAGTAGCGTACTTTCAAAAATATTAGTTTCAAAACCCGGTCCAGCAGTATCAAGCTTTTCTGCCTTTATGGAATCTTTAAAAGCATAGTAATCAAAATTTTCTGGGAGTTTCTTTCTTGAAGGACTATCGCATGATTGCAAAAAGGTCAATACAATTATACTAAGGAGGGTCGCTGTAGCCGAAAATGTGAATTTCATTACCCAATATACGCTTTTAAAGAAACTATTGCGTATAATTTCCGATTTACTTCGTCTCGAAATTGACTCCGAAGGCCAATTTATTTTAGCTGCTCAAAGTCTCCCGGTCTGCCTATTTATCCGCCGATAGGAGGACAGACTAGCGTTAGTGATTCTAAAAAAAAATCACCAGACCGATACTCAAAGCAGTGGTCTGGTGATAAAAAATCAAAAATAAAGCATTGCTACCTCTTAACTTTAGCAGGTCTAAAATTCCGAATGGTGTAGGTGAAGTTCAGCATGTAAAAACGACTCAAAACCAAGGATTTATTATCCGCCACATAGGCTGCGGTAATTTCTCTGGAAATGCTGTTGTTTTGTCCAAGCACATCAAAGGCAGACAAACTCAATTCGGCTTGGTCTTTTTTCATAAACTTATAGGCTGCTTTTGCAGATAATAAGGTGAAGTTTTGTTCAAAACCTTCTATACCCGCTAAATAGGTGTTGGTGCCTTTTACATTAAATAAGAAGCCACTTTTACTTAATAAATTCAGAGCTAAACCAATGTTTTGCGTGTAATAGTTGCTATTGAGGTCTTGCTGCAACGTATTCTCAATAATGTTGTAACCGCCATTATAGGAAAGTGTAAAATCCACTTGCTCAGAGATATTGCTACCCAAAACAGCACCTAAGGTCAATCCCGTGTTTTGGGCAATGTTTTCTAAGTCATTTACTAAACCCGGCGTAATAGAATGGTTTACACCAAAGTTAAGATTGAGGTTTGATTTTAGGCTTGTAAGCGGAAAACCATAGGTTATAAAAGAGCGGTAAGACTGACTGTTTCCGTAGTTCCGTGGCAAACTAAGCGAGGCACCCCTTAGCAGCGGAATGCCATTATAAACGGTATCTTTTAGTGCAATGGTGCTAATATTAGAAATGTTATCTAAGGTATAGCTACCCACCAAATAAGCATAGAAAGTGCTTCCTTTCTCTATATTGGCACTGTTATAACGGAACGTTAAGCTGTAATTGTTCTCCTGGTCTAAGTTGGGATTTCCAGCCGATAGCTGCAATGGATTGCTGTTGTCCACCACATTTTGTAGCTGCGTAATGCTGGGTGCATTGGTAGAGGTTCTATAATAAACCCGAATGCTTTTTTCTTTGCTCAAAGAATACCTCAGCATGGCAAAAGGCAAAACGTTTTTAAAACTTCTGCTCGTATTCAAGGTCTGCGGAAACAGTTGTTCGCCATCCAAGTTGGCTATTTGATAATTCAGATTGGCAAAAAACATAAAATCTCGCCCTTTATTGTATCTATAGCCAGCACTCATAGTTTGGGTATTGTACTGGTTCAAAAAGCTATTACTCAAATTCTCATTTAAGTTATTGAAAGTCCCCGTCTCAGGATTAAAGTCATATGTTGATTGGTCCGACTCATTATCTGCCCAGTCTGTTTTATAAGAAAAACGCAAGCTACTTCTTTCACTAAGTGGCTGAGAATAGTCGGCTCTGATGTCGTATGAATTATTTAAAACTACTTTACTCGACTCCTGATTGAGGTTCAAATCATTGACACTTAACTGGTCTTCTGATAATAATGCGGATTGATAGTCTTGGCTCGACCTATTATTTCCTACACCAATGGAAAAAGTTTGTCCTGGCTTTGCAAATCTATGACGATAAAGCAGATTGAATTTTAGCGAATAGCCATCATTATTACTATTTGTAGAGGTTATGGTGTGATTCAAGAGCTCGTTTACAATGTCTGTTCTACCGTCCACATAATCGCTTATGTCGGCATTTTGAAAACTAAGTACTGGCGTAAAAATCAAGGAATTTTCCTTATCAATGTCGTATTGCATCCTCAGGTTAACCCTGTGATTTAGATTTTGCTTATTCCCAGCATGATATTCAAGATAATCTTGGCTTACGTTTTCACCCAAAAACGTTGTTTGTTTTAAAGTATCGATGGAGTTATTATCCGTCTGATTATAGAAATAACTCATGTTAACCTTTACTTTTTCACTCCAGTTATCTGTGAGGTTAAAACCTAAAGCATTTGTATTGGTAATGCCACTTTGCCCATTCACCAGAAAGTCGCTGGAGTTAGCCCCTACCGAAGAGCCACCACGTCCGCCGCCTCTCCTACCTCCACCTCTTCCAGAGCTAGTGCTCCCTAAAACCCCTAATAAGTCGTCTGAAGAGAAGTTCGTTTGATTAATATTATTGGAAAGCCCAATGATGGAGATTCTTAAATCTTCATTGAAATAGTTGACATTTCCACCCAAATTGTATCTATCGTCGGTACCATAGCCAGCGTATACTTTTCCAAACTGTCCATTGCTTTTTCCACTTTTGGTAACAATGTTTATCGATTTCTCGGTGTTACCGTCGTCTGTACCCGAAAATTGAGACTGGTCGCTCAATCGGTCAAATACTTCAATTTTGTCAATGATTTCTGCTGGTAAGTTCTTTAGAGCTGCACTGGCATCATTACCAAAGAACTCTCTACCATCCACCGTGACGCGTTTTACATCTTCCCCTTGGGCTTGCAGTTTGCCATCTTGATATTGTATGCCGGGCATCTTTTTCACCAAATCGTCTGCCGTAGCATCTGGATTTACTTTATAAGCATCAGCGTTAAACTGTAAGGTGTCGCCTTTCATGGCTACCCGCACTTGTTTGGCTTTTACCTCTACTTCGCCCAATAGTTTTGAATCTTCTTCCAGAATTATGTTTTCAAACAGCTTATCATTATCTATCAAAGGAACTCGCTCCGTTTTAGTCACAAAACCCACAGAGCTAATTTTCAAAAGGTAAAAACCTTTGGGTAGCTCATTAATTTCAAATTCCCCATTGGCATTGCTAAATGCCGCTCTTAAAAATGTGGAGTCTCTAGGAGAAGTCAACCGCACAGTGGCAGCCACAACGCCTTCGTTATTGGAATCGGTTACCTTTCCAGAAACCTTAAAAACATCCTGAGCAAAAGCGTAGGATGAAAAAACAAGGAATAATAAAGTAGTAATAAGTCTATTCATAATTAAATTTTAAGGCTCTTTGACTCTTAAAGACTTTAAAGGTTTAAATAGACATAAGGGCTTTTATCCCCAAAGATTAGCCCTTTGTCGATACTGACTTAGCATATTAATTTTTAAGACCCAAAGTGTCTCGGTTTTGGATTGAATCCTGATTTAGTGAGGGAGTGGTGCAGATAAACTTCTGACATTAACGGCCATATTTAACATAAATCAATTTTACAAGTTTGAATTTTCAAACACTTTGCTACGGCTTAATTCATTGCGATCATTTATTGGTTCAAATTTTGCCATAGATGGCATTATCAAAAAAGTGTTCTTAGCACTTAGTTTTCATCATAATGCCTTAAATTATCAAACCCTATTAAAATTATAACATGAAACTACAAGTACTGCTTTTAATCTTTTGCTGTGGATTAGTAAATGCACAGGTTAAACCACCCAACATTGTTTTTTGTTTAGCCGACGACTGGGGTTATCCGCATGCTGGTGCTTACGGAGACCAAGGCGTTAAAACGCCCAATTTCGATAGGCTTGCCAAAGAAGGTGTCTTATTTAATCATGCTTTTGTTTCAAGTCCTTCTTGCACTCCTAGTAGAAATGCCTTTATAACGGGTAAATACCATTGGGAATTAGGTTCTGGAGCTAACTTATGGAGTACACTTCCAGAGAAACATCAAAGTTTCATTCACCTCTTGGCCGACAAAGGATATACCACAGGCCGAAACGAATCTAAAACTTGGGGACCCGGTAATTTAGAAAGCTGGATAGCCAGTCATGGCTCACATCCTTCTAATAAAGGGTATAGTACCTTTGAAGACTTCCTAGAAGCAAAAACCGATGATGCACCCTTCTTTTTTTGGTTGGGAACGCTAGACCCACATCGAGATTATGAAAAGGGTACGGGTGAAGAAAGTGGCATAGATATTTCCAAAGTTCATCTTTATCAACATTATCCAGCATCTGTTGTCATACGTAAGGATGTGGCAGATTATTATTATGAAGTGCAGCGATGGGACAGTTTGGTGGGTTCTGTGATAAAACAATTAGAAGAAAACAATCTACTTGAAAACACCATTATTATCATGACGGGCGACCATGGTATGCCTTTCCCTCGTGGCAAAGGAAACCTTTACGATTCTGGTGTGCGAGTGCCATTTGCAGTGCGATGGGGAAACGAAATTAAAGCTGGCAGAACGGTAGATGATTATGTGTCGTTTGCAGACATTGCCCCTACTCTTCTGGATGCGGCTGGAGTTCAAATACCAGAAGATATGACTGGCAGGAGTTTTGTCGATATCTTAAAATCGGAAAAATCTGGAATGATAGATCGCACCGACATCGTTTTTGGCAGAGAAAGACACGTGCCTGCTCAGGAGAAGCCCAATATGGGAGGTTATCCTTCGCGGGGATATAGGAATGATGATTTTCTTTATATCCGTAATTATAAGCCTGATTTATGGCCGGCTGGTACAGGAAAATTAGGGGAAACCAATTTCCCAAATCAATGGTATGCAGACTGTGACGGCGGCCCTACCAAAGATTATATCGTGGCCAATAAAGATTTAGATCAAGAACATCGCCTTTCTTATGAGCTCTGTTTTGGCAAAAGACCTGCTGAAGAGTTATACGATTTAAAAAATGACCCCGACCAGGTGAACAACATTATTAATGATAAGGCTTACGCCAAAACATTGGAAAGTTTACGTTCTAAGCTTCAAGCCAAACTTACAGCCTTAAATGATCCTAGAGCCAAAAATCCTGATTATGAAGGATTTGACCAATATCCCTACTTAGGTGGTGGAGGCGGGAAAAGGAATTAGATTTGTTAGATTTTTAAAGCTCAAGATTACTTGATTCCCCAATAAAAGCTTCTGGATTTAAGCTATTTTATGAACTCCGTAAAATACCTGCCATCAGTGATATATTATATACTCGAAGAATCCTACCCCATTGGGGTGGGATTTTTTGTTTGCCTCCTTCCAAAAAATAGATGGTCTTTAATAGTGTCAAATACTGATTAAATGGTAGCATTTTTTTGTACCTTTAGTTTTTAATCATTGAAAAAGACTAACCGTTTATAGGAATACGATTACGATGATCTATGCTTACAGGCTTGGTCATTAAAGCCTCCTACTGAACAGCCTCAAAACTTATGAGCCAGTACCGATTTAACATCAAGAAATTGGCCTTCCTCAAGTCATGAAAATAGACCTTAGAACATGCCTAATAATACTATTTGTGAGCAGCCTTTTGGGCTGCAATTCCGATAGTAATAGTAAAACAACCGCCGAAACAATTCATGAAAATGCTCCGTTAATCCATGACCCTATTATTGGACTGTCGTATGATTTGCCCCAATCCTATTATCAGTCTATAGCCCCTTTTAGTGACATAGATAAAGAAGGAAAAGTGGTTGGTGTGGAAGAAGAATATAGGGATTCATTGAATGGGAACACCATTATTATCGGGCTTTCACTTAACCAAGATATGGTTCAAAAAGACAACAATAACGTACTTCCTATTACAGCTAATTCCATATGGACAGAAAAAATCACTAAAGATGGAAAAGGAAAAGATTTAGCTCAAGGACGCTATTTAAGCAAGGTTAAATTTTATATGGAGCCAGATAGATACTATACCGTATCTCTTATTTCTAAAACGGATTCACTTGGAGCTGAAATCATGAATATGAAGTTAAAAGCCCTTAAAACCGAAGCCGATTTTATAGACCCAAATGTTAGAAACTAAATATTTACCAAAGGAATTCTCTATCTCAAATATCCATAGACTATAATAAAATTGAAATGTTTAAAAGAGATTATAATTTCTTATCCAATCTAGGCCCCGGAATAGCTCAGCGTATACTGGGAGTAGATGTTAGTCACCATCAAGGAGTCATCGATTGGTCAAAAGTATCACAAGAAGGGAAGACTTTTGCTTATGTTAAATCTACCGAAGGCATGACACATATCGACCCAAAATTCCATGATAATATCAGAAATGGTGCTAAAGCCGGATTGGTTATGGGTGCTTATCATTTTGCTCGTCCAGACAATAATACCGCACAAAATGACGCCACCAACTTTATAAATACGGCTGGTCCTTATATTGGAAAAGGGAAATTACCTCCTGCTTTAGATTTGGAAGACCAAGTAGGGCTTAATTCCTTATCTAGCTTGTATACGAGCACCCAGCTGACCAATTGGGTCAAAGAATGGTTAACCATTGTAGAAGATACTACAGGAATTGCTCCAATCATTTATACCAATTCTTTTTATGCCCAGTTCTTAAATAGCTCTATAAACGCCTACGGATTATGGATAGCGAAGCCAGATACCAGTCCAACTACCCGTTCTACAGATTTAGGAATATGGAATAACGAGAAACTAAAACAGTATTCGTGGAAAGGCTCAGTCAATGGCATTTCTGGTTTTACAGACTTAAATGCATTTATTGGAAACATTCATGACTTTAATGATTTTATAAAAGCTTAGCATAATCATCACACCGAAGGCATTTCACCTCCCTGAGTATCTCTTTTTTTTTGAATCATAACTTCTGTAGGGAGTAGTATCATGAGCGTTTCCCAAAGCGAATCCTAACAAATAGAGCTTACTGATTTCTGCCTACGCCTCATTTTTGCTTCTTTTGCAAAAACACATTTATCCCGCTTTATGAAAGCCAAACTTATCGCTTTTTGTCTGTTATGTTTTACGGCAAATGCTTTTGGACAGCAGTATCAAGAACACGTCTATTTTCTATCAAAAGAGTCGATGAAAGGTCGTGGAACAGGAAGTAAAGAAGCCAACAAGGCTGCCAAATATATCAAAAAGACTTTCAAAGCATATGGCTTAGCACCTAAAGGCACTCGTAGGTATTATCAAGATTTTGAAGCCAAAGTAAGACGAGTAGCGGTGCCTGATAGTATCCGACCCGCCAAAAACGTCATAGGTTTTTTAGATAATGGAGCTCAAAAAACAATGGTTATTGGAGCACATTATGACCATATAGGAGAAGGCAAACAAGGAAGTTTAAAGGACAGCACTGCTTATGGTAAAATCCATAATGGTGCCGACGATAATGCCTCTGGTGTGGCAGGTTTATTAGAACTGGCGAGGTATTTTAGTCAGAACAAAATCGTAGAACCTGTCAACTTTCTATTTATTTCTTTTGGTGCAGAAGAGTTGGGATTGGTTGGTTCTCGTTACTTTGTAAATCATCCCACCATCGATTTAAAAAGTGTTCATTTCATGCTAAACATGGACATGATAGGCCGCTTTAATGCTGAAAGAGGCGTATCGATTATTGGTTATGGCAGTAGCCCAGAATTTGAGCCTATGATGGAGCAAATAGACAAAGAAAAGCACGTAAAATTTTACACAGGCTACGAAGGACGTGGCGGTTCTGACCAAACTTCTTTTTACGAAAAAGACATTCCCGTTATGTTTTTCCATACCGGTGGACATCCCGACTATCATAAACCCACCGACGACCCAGAAAAGGTTGATTACGAATCATTGGCAGGCATAGTGGAATTAGAAAAGGCTATTATTAAAGTTAGCTTTAGTTTTGACACGCTGCACTTTAGAAATACGGATCCTAAGGAGGAATAGTAGGTTTGCCTCAACATCGTCTACTAATAGACTCTGCTTCCTTAACCAAAGAAGCATTTACAGAGTTTGAATTCCATTCTAAAAACCAAAATCATTTGACTCGTTTTCTTCGCTGACCTAGCCGCCTGCCTGTCCTCCTATCGGCGGATAAATCGGCAGACAGCAGGGTCGGGCATTCATTTTTGTTTGGGCAAAAACGAACCGCAGCGGCGAACCGTCAAAAACCACACACAAAATAAACTTGTACAATCAAAACTCTTAACATTTGAAAGCATAATTTAAAATTCTATACTTGAATTTTGACTGTCCTTCAAACAGTATTTTGTTAAATCCGAAAACTCATATCAATATATATTTGCCTCGACATGCCGCCTACTTTTCCACATTACTGAGGACTGACGCAGTTCCACATCTTAAAGTGCAATTTTAAGAGGATTGGAGTTTGGTGCACTTTTGGTGTATATTTACATCACAACAAATTAATAATATGGCAAGACAAAGCATTTCTTTAACACAACCAAATGATGAATGGTTAAAAAGTCAGGTTGATAGCAAAGAATATTCAAGTAAAAGTGAATTGATAAATGACTTGGTAAGACAAGCAAGGAAACAACAGCGTCAAATAGATTGGATTGGAGCTAAACTGGAAAGAGCTGAGTATAGTGGCTTTTCAAATGATAGTCCAGAGCAAATATTAAAAGAATCAAAGGCTTTACTTAATGGTGAAGCATAAATTCGCGACATTGAAAGAAACGAAAGTGTGAATTATTGTCACCCTTTCCCTCAATAGCATCTCAGAATGAACTGCGATTCTTTAGAATTATTATAGAGATTTACAATATTGTAAGTCAAGAAACATTAATGTCGAATTGTCGTTTATTTAAGTACAATTGTCGTTATTTAAGTATTGAAACTTAAGTCAAATGGAAAAAACATTATTAAAACGTGATAGCAATGAATTAAAAACATTCATCAAACACTTTGAAAGAGGAAAAGGTATAAAACCCAAAGATGTTACTTATTCTAGATTTTTAAGCGATAAGCTATTGGTAGCTAAAGCTGTTAAAAGAGGTGTACCTACCGTACTTTTTTCCGAAATAAAATCCAATTCACCATTTAACGACATTCAATGGTCGGCATTTTTGGACATCAATATTCGTACACTTCAAAGATACCGCAAAGAAGAAGGGCATGTATTTAAGCAAATTCAAAGTGAAAAAATATTCGAATTGGCAGAAGTAGTTGATTTAGGTAACGAGGTTTTTGATTCGCCAGAAGATTTCACAATTTGGCTTAACACACCTTCTTTAGCTTTAGGAAAAAATAAACCAATAGATCTATTAGACTCTTCATTCGGTAAGGACATCGTAATGGCTGAGTTAAACCGAATTGAATATGGTGTTTTTGTCTGATGATAGTTTACAGGTTAAGTCGTAAAAAGTATAAAGATGAATTATCTGGCTATGGAGCTTCTTTAAGTGGCCAAAGGTGGAATTCAAAAGGCACAGAAGTTATTTATACTGCACAATCACGAGCATTAGCAAATAGTGAAGTCGCGGTTCATATTGCTTTGGGCATTTTACCGAGAGATTATTTCATGGTAGAAATAGAAATCCCAGATGCGTTAAAAATTCTAGAAATTGCTTCTAAAGATTTACCTGAAGGATGGAATTCGTTACCTTCTAAACCAGATAGTCAAAAATTTGGAGATGATTTTGTTAAATCAAATACACACGCAATTCTCAAAGTTCCAAGTGTAGTGGTTAAGGGAGAATACAATTATATCTTAAACCCACGTCACCAAAATTTTTCAAAAATTAGAATCATTAAAACAGAACCCTACCCTTTCGACCCTCGATATTTCAATAATTAAAAGAAACATTAAGTTTCTTAATTTCTCCTCTTGCAATGTCTCCGAACTAACATAGCTTTGTAAGAGAGGGAATCCCAATAAAAGCATTAATACACATGAGAATATTTTTTACAGGCGGCTCAGGTAAAGCAGGTAAACACGTGATACCCTATTTATTAGAACAAGGGCACAGCGTCTTAAATGTAGATTTGACGCCTTTAAACTACCCTGGCGTAGATAATCTGACAGCAGACATTACAGATTCTGGACAGATGTTTAATGCCATGAGTTCTTATGCTAACTTAGGTGAATTAGAGGCTGGTACTGGCGTACCAAAGTTTGATGCGGTTGTACATTTTGCGGCTGTACCTCGTATTCTTATCAAACCTGATAATGAAACTTTTAGGGTCAACACCATGGGGACTTATAATGTTATAGAAGCTGCTGTTAAACTAGGTATCAAAAAGATTATCATTGCTTCCTCAGAAACCACCTATGGCATCTGTTTTACAGATGGCGAAACCGACCCTAAAGTATTGCCCTTACAAGAAGATTACGACGTAGACCCGATGGATAGCTATGGTTTATCAAAAGTGGTCAATGAAAAAACGGCAAGAAGTTTCCAGCGTAGGTCAGGTTTTGATATTTATGCTCTTCGCATAGGAAACGTGATAGAACCCCACGAATATGCTGAGCTATTTCCTGATTATTTCAAAAATCCAGAAGTCCGACGAAGAAATGCGTTCTGCTATATAGATGCCAGAGATTTAGGGCAGATAGTAGATTTATGCTTGCAAAAAGACAAGCTTGGTTATCAGGTTTTCAATGCAGGAAACGACCACAATGGAGCCATTATTCCTACTAAAGCATTAGCCGAAAAGTTCTTTCCAAATGTACCTATTCAAGGTGAATTAGAAGAGCATGAAGCCCTATTCTCAAATCGTAAAATTCGTGAGGTATTGGGCTTTAAAGAGCAGCATAATTGGCGAAAATACTTAAAGGGAGAGTGAGCTTAACCGTTTTAGATTAGTCTATTTTCCGCTTCCCAACGAATTTTCCAAAGTTTTTTTTCAATTCAGAGCCTCCGAAGAGACTCTGAATTGCATATAGAACAAGTCCCTATTTCCTGTCAAACACATACAAAAAACCATCTTCCGCTCCAACGAGTAAACTTGGCTTGTCCTTTTTATTTAATTTTATCATAGTGGGTGAGGTGGTATGTCCTGCTAGCATTTGCTTTGACAAATCGCCTCTAAAAGCTAATTGTACTTTACCGTTTTCTGTACCCACGTTTTCAAAAAGCACCACATTTAATCCGTTAACTATTAAGTCTAAGTCGCCATCTTCATCCCAGTCTACAAAACACCATTTCCGTCTACCGCTGCCACCTGCTTCGGCTGAGTTTAATCTTAAAGGGCCATTTTGGGTACTTTCCACTTTGTTTCTATTGGTAAACACAGCACCTTCCACACCATAAAAAATACGATTCCCTGGTTTTAGTTTAAGAAATCCCCCTTCTTTAAAACGTTCAAAATAGGCTAGATATCCTTCATGGTCTAGCATCACCAAATCCATAAGCCCATCCTTGTTCCAATCTATGGCATTCGGTGTCGTTCGCCACTGCGTTGCCAATTCTGTTGCTTTGGGCGTCCACCAGTTCCATTTTGGTTTAGGCACTTCCATTTGGTGCCAATCCATCACCACGGGTTCTGACTCCGCCAAACTTGGTTTTCCTTTTGAACCAATATTCTTATGCCATGCTATGCTCCCCCAAATAGAATTCACAAGAATATCCTTTAAACCATCGCCATCCCAATCGGCCACTGAAAGGGTGGTATAGCCCCATTTCGCTTCTGCCGGCCCTTGAATAGAACCGCCATCACCCGCCAAATAACGAATAGGTCTGCCCCTTGATTCTAAATAAACGGGCTCCGCCCATTTACCACCTAGATTTTCTATAAAACCAATATAACCAGCAGAATTTCCACAGATGATGTCTTCATCGCCGTCATCATCCCAATCCACGGCGAACGGCGTAACCAAAGCCCCAAATTTTATGTTATCGGCTTTTTGCTGAAAGTATTTCGGACTTTCAAACTGTGGCATGTGGTCTTTTACCATACCCGTATTTTCTACCCAAGCCACACGGCCATCTTCATCGCCAATGATAAGGTCTATATCTCCATCTTTATCCCAATCTATGGCTGTAGGAATAATCATCTCCAAATCCATTTTTATCAAGCCCGTAGCATTGGTAAGAAATCTTCCTGCGGCAAAAACAGGTTTATTTCGAGAACCCACATTTTCAAACCAAGTTAGCCTGTCCAGAAACTCGCCACATATCAAGTCTAAATCGCCATCGCCATCAAAATCATACATGTTTGGAGAGGGAGCTCCGTAGACATCAATCGGTTTATTATCCGCTAATATCTTACCTCTGTTTTCATAATTTCCATTGACGTTTTCCAGATAGTATACAAAACCTCGCAGCGAGCCGTTTGTCCAATTTCCTTCTGAGTCAAATGCATTATCCCAGCCATAATCCGACCAGTCATCTATTCCTGCTAGTAAATCTTGGTCGCCATCTCCGTCATAATCCACATATTTCCATTGGCTAAATCTAATCTTTTTATGATTTTTTTCTAATACTTCATTGTCAAATATCTTTTTAGAATTCCCAAAAAGCTCCGTTTTGAAATTCTGATATTCTACGCCTTCCGCTAAAACCTTTGGCTCTCCATTCACATAAGAAACCTGAAGGTTTTTATATCCTTCCCCAATTAATTTACCTTTTTCAAAAACGATTTCATGACCATTTTTTTTAGATTTATTCTCAAAAAAATAGGTTCCATTGGAGGGTTTATCGGGGCAGGAAACGATTAAATCCATGTCGCCATCATTATCAAAATCCATAGGAAGTGGCCAAGCCCACAGGCCTACACCTAAATCCACCTTAAGGTCAGGATTTTGATAGGCTAATTTCTGAAAGTCGGCTTTGTCTAGATTGGCAATCGGCTTTGTGGTTTTACAGCCAAGGAAGACGAAAAAGGTCAGGGCAAAAATTACGGCGTAGGCAGTTAGCTTTTCAATAGATTTCATTTCACTTTTTTATGGGTTGAATATATGCTTTAGCACTAGCTTAAATTTATCGCTTTTAAAATCAAATAACCAAGCGAGTATTATGAAATAGATAAAAAGAGGGTATGCGAAGTTTTAATTATACCTCCCCATATTCATAAATAAGACCTTATTTACGTTTCGTAGCGATTTATATTATCTTGGCTATTCAACCAATTCGTTACAATGATTTTCAAGCCATCTCCTTACAAAAAACTTGGCAGACACCTCTGCTTGTTACTAATGACGATCTCACTATTTGCTTGTTCTTCCTTAAAAAAGAACAGTTTTAGTACCGACTATTTTGAAATACAAATCGATAAGAAGGGTTTTATCACGCGTATGGCAAATACTTCCAAAGAAGGATATCGAGCATACAGTCCATCGGATAAACCATCGCCATTAATGCAGCTTTATGATGGCAAAAAGAAGGTTTATTTTGAACCCATTGATGCAGCATTTAATCAGGCAAATAATAGCATTAAACTGACTTATGCCAACGGTTCTGTGGCTCAAATCTCCTTAAGGCCTCAAGAGAAATATTTCAAATTAACATTAGCGTCGCTTAGCCCACGAAATGGAATTGATGGCATACAATGGGGACCATATCATACCAATATCACCAACTTGTTTGGAGAAATTATTGGCGTAGCGAGAGATACCAGCGAAACGAATAATTATGCCATAGGTATGCTGGCTCTGGACGACAATACCCTAGGTGGCACCTCTGAAACCATCGCCGATGCTGCACCGTTTCAGTATATCATTCATTCTCCAGATGCTCAGCTCTATCCACTGCCAGATTCCTTACATGAAGGACAAATTTTCACTTTGGGGGGAGATGGCATTAGCGATGTGGCCTTTTATGCCCACAAAGAACCGTATTACAGAATCATGTATGGCAACTCTGCCATGGTAGATTCTTTGGGCAGAATTTCAATTAATTACCACTCCAGAGATAGAACCTTTGAGCGAGAAGTATATTATTCCCTTATACCAAATATGGCAGCCAATACGCCAAACCATTTGGAGATTGAACCATTACCAGGAGTTGATTTCATAGGTTCATCCATTGCTTTGTGGGGCAGCCCAGACAGCACGGCACTGATGGATGTGATTCAGGACATCGTATTGAAAGAAAACTTGCCCTACCCTACCATTGATGGAAAATGGGTGAAAGACCCTGCCGCTTTTGTGCCTGATGCAATGACTAATGGAAATTTAAATGATAGTATCATTTCTTATACATCCAGATTGGGTTTTAAGGCCATCAGTTTGTATGACCAAGGTTTTATAAAGCCAGACCGAGGAAATGAAGGGTACATTGACGGGAAAAACTTTGAGACCAAACCGATAAAATTAAGCTCAGGAAACAAATCTCATAAGGAGTTTTCTGTCATGGCGGCAAAGTATGGTATTACAATAGGAAGAACACCGATAACTAATTCATTGGCTCCTGGCACAAAAGACGCCAGTCCTATACCAAGTGACAGTTTATGCTATCAGCAGAAGCGATTGTTGGTCAAAAATATTAGTTCTACCGATACCGTGATTATTGTGGATGACCCTACGCACCTTGAGGAGGTAGCCAGTTGGGAAGGGCATGCCGAAAACCTTAACATGATAAAAATAGGCAAGGAGTTGATTTATTATCTTGGGGTCTCTCAAGAAGAACCATACAGACTACTGAATGTAAAACGGGGCTACTGGGAAACCACGCCTACGACTCATCAAGCCAACGATACCATTTATAAGCTGCAAGTCACCCTGAATTATGGTTATGATGGTTTGATACCCAACATGCAGCTTCAGGATAAAATTGCTGAATACTATGCTGATGTTTGTGCTATTAATGGGCTAGGTTATTACGATTTCGACGGACAAGAGTTTTTGTTTAATAACGGACATGGTTACTACTCGGCAAAACGTTTTTTCGGTAAAATGTTTGAAAGGGCCGAAGTCCTGAACCTCCCCCCTATTCGTTTCACGGGTGCCACATTATCAGAGGGCTCATGGCATTATCAAAGTATTTGGAATGTAGGTGGCGGAAAAAACCTGTACGATGTAGACACTAGAGAATGGGGCAGCACCACAAGCCAAGGTAAAGACCTTCGTGATGTAACATACGCTAACTTTTTCCCAGTAGGTATGGGTGGAAATTTCCCTATTAAAGCTGAATCGACAGTTGAACAGTATGAACATATTCAAGCTATTTCTGTTGGTGTAGGAACCACATACAGCTTAGTTCTGAATCAGAAAGATGTGGAAAGTTGCCCCAAAAAAGATGCTATTTTCAAAGTAATAAGAACATGGGAAGATGCCCGTGCTGCAAATGCATTTCCACGGGTTGTCAAAAAACTTTTAGCCGACCCAAAAAGGAATTGGAAACTAGAAGAAGGTGAGAACAAGGATACTTGGGTACTTAATGAGTTGCAAAATGGTGACGTGAATAGGACCTTCGTTTTGCATAGAATTGCTGGTTATTGAGAGCATACTCTTTCATTCGTTAGCTAAATACTCTTTAGAAATTCAATTTTGACATAATTACCCCTTTTATGAGACATAGAAACCTTTGATTTTCATTTCCTTTGAGTTTACTAACCAATGGCCGTTTGCCAAGAATTCAGATGAAACACTCCCGTTTATCAATCGCTCTATTTTCTATTCTCCTGTGTTTCTCGATGAGTTCTCAAGCACAGCATAAGTCAAAGCCAAATATTGTCCTGATAAACGTAGATGACATGGGCTGGAAAGATGTGGGCTTTATGGGAAGCCAATATTACGAAACACCCAACATAGATCTTTTGGCTGGCATGGGTATGATTTTCACCAATGGCTATGCGGCATCGGCAAATTGTGCTCCTAGTAGAGCTTCTTTAATGACAGGGAAATGGACACCACGTCATGGTATTTACACGGTAGACGACTCAGAAAGAGGGCCCTCAAAACATAGAAAACTTATTCCTACCAAAAACACCGTAACACTGAGTAAAGAGCATGAAATAATGCCAGAAATACTCAGTAAAAACGGCTACATAACATGTCATGCCGGAAAATGGCATTTGAGCGATAACCCTTTAGAATATGGTTTTCAAGTAAATATTGGAGGAGCACATAATGGTCATCCTAAGAGCTACTATCCTCCTTATAAAAACGTCAATCTTACAGGAGATGCAGACCAATACCTTACAGATTTAATCATGGAGAAAACCTTAGCATTTGTAGATAGTACTAAGTTTCCATTCTTCCTATATTATGCTCCATACGCCGTTCACACGCCTATAGACCCCGTAAAAAGTCTGTTGGCTAAATACCAAAACAAACCAGGTTCCGATGGTCAAGACAACCCTGAATACGCCACCATGGTAGAAAATCTTGATAGAAACATTGGTCTGTTAATAGATAAATTAAAAGACAAAGGAATCTTCGATAATACGTTCATCATCTTCACATCCGACAACGGCGGTTTATACGGTATCACCAAACAACGGCCGCTTAGAGCAGGAAAAGGAAGTTATTATGAAGGTGGTATTCGTGAGCCTTATATTTTCGTTATGCACGACAAAATCAAGGCTAATGCTAAAAGTGATGTACCTATCACTAATTTGGATATTCTGCCCACTATTTTAGCATATGCAGGCATCCAAGAAAACACATCTAAAATGGATGGAGATAACCTTAGTCCCATTTTAGAAGGAAAAAAAACCGAGCTAGAACGTCCATTGTTTTGGCACTTCCCTATCTATTTACAGGCTTATAATGTGCACGACAACGAAAATCGTGATTCATTGTTCAGAACTCGCCCGGGTTCTGTGGTAAGATATAAAGATTGGAAACTTCACTACTATTTTGAAAACAATGAAGTGGAGCTTTATAATTTGGCAGAAGATATAGGAGAAAGAAACGACCTTGCTTTAAAAGAGCCAGAAAAAACTGAAGAAATGCTTAACCTCCTCAAAGCATGGTGGAATAAAACGAATGCCCCTATTCCTCAAGAATTGAATCCTGAATATGAAGGGGATATTTAAATACAGTTTCCTATTTCCACAAAAGGCTAAACAAAATGCTTACGAATAAAAACTCTTGAAATAAGCCATAGAAATACCGCAAAGAACACAAAACCAATCGCTATGAATAAGTCGGCGGCATCTCCTTTGCATACATTTTCAATGCTTTGGAAAATCCAGTGAGTGGGTAACACTCCAAAGAAATATTTGAAATTATCTGGTACAAAAAAGGCAGCAATCGGAATTAAAACTAGCATATTAAAGGCTTTGATATATATCATGCCTTGTATTCTATTCTGAACCATAGACGCTATAGAAAGCACATAAACAGGAACCACCAAGGCAGCCAGTAAAGAGATTAAAAGAATATAGCCAAAGCCAATCACAAAGAAAGGTTGCACCCAAAACAAAACCACATTCAATAACACCGTAAAAAGGTAAGGAATCAGAAATCTAGAGACTAGAAACTCAAACTTTGATAATGGAACCACGCCATAAACTTTGGCTATATCAGTCTCCTTTTCATCTATTAAAACCATGGTAGTTATAAAGCTAAATACTTGGGTGTTTTCAATGACCGCTATCACCAAAAAGAGCGATAAATACGGAACAAAAAAGTCATATCTATCGACCATATAAGGCACTCCCCAAAGTATCAAAGCAAACAGAATAACAGGCAAAAATAAAAATGGCTTTAAAGAAGAGTCTCTAAAGATGATTTTAAAATCTGTGATGGCTAGTTTGAATATCTTTCTCATAGCTATTGTTGAACCACCTTCTTTTTAAACCGTATGTAAGCAAAAACATAAAACACCGGTAGCATGAGCATAATGGAAAAATACCCGTACCAATAATTAATAGATGTGCCGCTAATGGCCGCATCTATCAGGTCTACACTCCCTTGAATAGGGAAAAAGTATTTGGCAAAACCAATGTCTATGCCCTCTAAATACTGCAACATGGGCACATTAATAAAAAGCAAAAATATAGGAACAGAAGTCAGAGCAAACTTTAAAAAGTCTGTGGCATAAGTGAGCATATAAAGTCCCAAAAGGGAGGACAAAACACAAATACCGAAGGACCCAGCTGTATAAGAAACTATATCAAAGCTGAAGCCTTTCACCGAAATGGCCAAACCCAAAGAACATATCACGGCCACTATGGAAATAGAGAGCACTTTTGACATCATTAAAGCATGCAGATTAACTGGTGTTACAAAAATAGCGGGCAATATTTGATGCTTTATTTCTGTATATATGGCTAAGGCTATAAAAAAGAACCCAATCACAGAAGGGTCATTTAACACCAATGTTACCAGCAGTTTATCTAAGACAGCCACATCTTTAAAAAAAAATAAGAGCACACCATATATGAGTGTCACCGCAAAACTGATAGTGATGATACTGTTTTTGTGTAAAAGCAGAAACTGCCACTTTAACAGTGTAAAAAAGTTACTCATACTTTAAGGAATTTTCCGGTTACACGTATGAATACTTCTTCTAAAGTAGCTTCTTGGGTGTGAATTCTTTTCACTTCATCACGTTTAATGAAAGCCAAAAAGTCTTGATTTTCACCTAAACCTTTTAATGTAAACTCCTGTGTACTACCGTCATAAAGTTCTACATCCACCGCCTCTCGACCGTACAGCTTTTTTAAGTTTTTAGGCGTATCTGTTACCTGCAATCTACCCTCCACTATAAAAGAGACTCTATCACAAATTTCGTCAGCGGTTTCCATGCTATGCGTAGTCGCAAAAATGGTTTTCCCAGCAACCTTTAAATCTAAAATGTGCTGCTTTATCTTATGAGCATTAACGGGGTCTAGGCCTGAAGTAGGTTCATCAAGAAACAAAATGTCTGGGTCATGCTGAATAGCACGAATAAAGTTGAGCCGCATTTTCATGCCTTTGGAATAAGCCTCCACAGGTTTGTTCATGTCAGCGGTCAAATCCACCATTTCAAAGAGTTCCTCTACTTTCCTAATCTGCTTCTTGGGGTAAAAGGAAGCAAAGAGGTTCATATTTTCTTTCCCTGTTAACTTCAAATAATGGTTTGGCAACTCAAAGCCAACCCCTATTTTCTCAAAATAAGTGCTGTCCCAATCCGACAAGCTTTTACCATCAATTTTAACCAAGCCCTGATACGCATTATAAATTTTGTAAAGTACTTTTTGAGCAGTGCTTTTACCGGCTCCAGAAGGCCCCAAAAAACCAAACACCTCCCCTTTCTCTATATTAAAATTTAAGCCCTTTAAAGTAGGACAGTCATTATCAGGGTATTGAAATACCAAATTCTCAACTTGAATCATATTTCTACTGTTTGTCCAATGTGGGCTTTACTTCTTTTTTGCCGTAATAGCTGGTCTCATTTATCAAAAGAAACCACGAACGGAATTAGGTTATGAAAACTATAAGCATTTTAATAAAAAGAACGCTTTTTAAGAAAAACTGACCGTTTGCATGCCCTAAATTAATCATTTACATTCGTGAAAAATTGACCCAGAACTAAAGAAAATCTGTCAACTGAAACCCAGCAATGAACTACGACAATGTAAAACGCCTTCTAGCCTCCTTCCATATTTTGACAGAAAGAGAAATAGACGACTTCATGGAACAGACCACTTATAAATTGCTCTCAAAATCAGAATACTTTATTCAAGAAGGACAAATTTGCAAACAGGTAGCCATTGTTTTATCTGGTACACTACGCTCCTATTATACCTCCGACAAAGACGAAGAAATGACGTATTGCATCACCTTTCCTAACCACTTCATGACCGCTTATTCTTCGTATTTAACGGGTCAACCAACGCGGGAAAATGTACAGGCCATTACGCAAACAGCATTATTAATCATTACAAAGGAAAAAATTGAGCAGCTGACTGAAAGGAATCCAAACTGTATTCTTTTTCTAAAGGTAATTGCGGAGCAACAATACCTAGAATTGGAAAAAAGATTATTTCAATTACAAAGCAGCGATGCCACAAATCGATACGCTGACTTGATGAAAAATCATCCGAAATATATTCAAAAAATCCCTTTACAGCATTTGGCTTCATTCTTGGGCATTTCGCAGAGGCACTTAAGCAGAATTAGAAAAGAGTTGACTTTATAGACATTTGTCCTTTTTAGCTTAAAGCCTTACAAGTAGTTTTGTGCTTCAACATAAAAGAGCAAAAAGTGCCTAAAAAAATACTGATAATTAATGGACACCCGAATAAAGCAAGTTTAAATTTTGGCTTAGCAAAAGCCTACAAAAAAGGGGCTTTAGAAAGCGGTGCTGAAGTTCAGGAAATTATAATTTCTGCGTTGAATTTTGACCCAAACCTTTCGTTTGGATATCAAAAAAGAATCGAATTAGAACCCGACCTTCTGGCCTCTTGGGAAAAGATCAAATGGGCAGACCATTTAGTTTGGGTTCATCCCGTGTGGTGGGGAGGCGGACCCGCTATCATGAAGGGCTTTATTGATAGACTTTTCTTGCCAGGTTTTGCCTTTCAATACCGAGAGAACTCGATACTTTGGGACAAACTTTTAAAAGGTAAAACCGCTCATATCATTACGACATTGGACCAACCGAGCTGGTACTACTGGCTAATGTATGGCAGACCAAGTGTAAATCAACTCAAAAAATCTACACTGAATTTCTGCGGTATTAAACCCGTCAAAGTTTCCTATTTCGGTATTATCAGAAATTCGAATGAAAGCAAAAGACAACAATGGCTAGCTAAAGTAGAGCTTCTTGGCAGAAGAAATAAATAATACCATGATAACAACAACTTATTGATTTCTGGGCAAATTGGAAAACGAAAAACACAGAAGTATCATCTATCAAACCTGAAATGACTTGTAAGATGGTGCTTTTCGTTTTTTAACCACATAGAAACCATCTCCATACCGGCCACAGAAAAGGTAATTCCGTTTCCGCCAAAACCCAGCACAAAATAACTATTCGGGAAATCCTTATGTTCACCAATATAGGGTAGTCCGTCTTTGGTTTCACCAAAAGTACCCGCCCATGAATAATCCGTTATATGCTCGAATTCCACCATATGTTTTTTGATATATTTTTCTAGCTTGGCTGTTTGCCTAGGTATCAGTTTATCTCTCAAATCGGCATTTTTAAAAGGTATATCCTGACCACCCACCAGTAAACGCCCATCATCTGTACTTCTGAAATACATGTAGGGTTCGTCTGTATTCCAAAAAAGCGTGTCCCTATATCGCTCTATTCCGGGCAGTTCTTGCTCACTCACCATGGCAAAAGACGATAAAAGCTTAACCACATTATTAGAGAAAAGCTCTGTAACCTCGTACCCTGTACTATAGATAATTTTCTGACATGTTATTTTTTGGTCATTGCCCGTAATGGCTATCAGTTTATCGCCCGCCTTTTTTACTTCTTTAAGTTCCGTTCTATCGTATACCGCAAGCCCTTTAGCTTCATTAAAAGTCAACAGATCATTCGCCAGCACATAAGCATCTATCCTACCCCCCATGTCTGTCCATATACCACCGTATGCCTTTCTTATTCCGTAGCTATGTAGAATTTCCTTCTCAGTTAACCATCTCACTGGAAAACCATACTTATCTCGACATTCCAGCTCTTTACGTAGCATAGCGACATAAGATCTTTTAGAGGCATAAAGAAGCGAATTCTGAAATGTGAACCCGCAATCTGAATGTACTTCCTCCACTATCGCTTTTAACTGATTAATAGCATCAAAACAAGCACGGTATGCCTCCACAGCAGGCAGTTCTCCCACTTGCTCTATCAATTTATGTAACGGTATGTCTATTTCATATTGTAACATAGAAGTGGTGGCAGAACTACTTCCGGTAGCCACATCCCTGCGGTCAATAACCACAGCTTTGTAGCCATCTTTTATCACCTGATGAGCCATTAGACTCCCGGTAATACCCGCTCCTACAATAAGCACCTCTGTTTCAATATCCTCTTTAAGTGATGGAAAAGTAGACATAATCCCATTTTTTCGTAGCCAATATGGCTCATTAGATGTGAGTTGCATCATGTTTTAAGTTTCTAATTATTGACGTTTATTCTATCCTGAATGATGTACAAGAAATCGTTTAAAAATCTTGTTCCTTATTCAAGACAGTTTTAATCTTTGACAAAAACTTAGGGCATGATATTTATTTTGATTAGATGGCCTTTGTACTAATAGTTTGCAATAAACCATGCAACCAAACCAAAAAGGAATTCATTAATTAATATACATTTACAAGAAAAATCACTTTTGAAATCTAGAAAACAACTATGCATAAACTGATCCTCCTTCTTTTGCTTTTGGCATGTTCACCTAAAGTAGAAAACCAAAACGATGTTATCAACGGAATGGTAACTGACATAGAAAACGGAAAGGATGGCTATACTGCCACTTTAAAAACCCAGAAAGGTGAAACCTACATGGCCACTATCAGTATTCCTAACCTTGGCAAAAATGGCCATTACAGAAGATTGGAGATAGGCGAAAAGATAAGCTTAAAAGGAGAAGAATGGCTTTCAGATGACGTCAAGCATATAAAGGTTACAGAACTGCTTCCTTAGGCTACTATTCATTTTAATAAAAAGTTAAAACAGCTATCATTAAGATCTTAGTACCTTTTTATGCGTAACTTATTTATGGTTTTACGTATCCGTTTATAAATAAAAGCATCGTAAAGCAGTTAGAATATTTAAGAAAATAGAAAATCATGATTTTAAGAAACATAATTTCGGTAGCTATCATAGCACTATTAGGTTCTTGTGCTACATCTTCTAGCACGAATACAGGTGCTGCCAGCACTTCTACAGAGGCCGTTTACTGGGTAAATGGAAAAAAATCCGACTGTGTGGGTGTGGGCATAAAAGACTGTTTAGAAATACAAAAAGGAGATATAAAAAGCGAGCAAAACTGGAAACTGTTTTATGACTCTATTGAGGGTTTCAATTATGAAGAGGGCTATGTTTATAAACTATTGGTGAAAGAAGAACAGAGCTCTCTAAGACCCGTCCCAGGCGACGCTTCTTTTAAAAATTATAAACTGGTACGTGTTATGCAGAAAAACTACGAACCCAAACTAATCTTAAATGACCAGTGGACGCTCGTAGAATTAAATAATGCTCCAGTGGTAGGAACTAACGCCCCTACCATAGATTTTAATCTAGACCTTAAAAGAATGTCTGCAAACGACGGTTGTAATAATCATGTGGGCGAAATCAAATCTGTGATGGACAACAAAATCAATCTTGGTAATGTCATTGCTACCAAGAAAGCTTGCCCCGAAATGGAACTCGCAAACGAATATGGTATTTTATTAAGCAGAATAGACTCTTACAAAATAGAGAACCAAAGACTTATCATTTTTGATAGTGCCGATAAAGAAATTCTAAGCTTCCGTAAGAGCGACTAATTCACCCCTACTTTTTATATTCTATCTTAAAAATAGTGCCATTCAGGTCGTCAGAGACATACAACTCTCCATGTAAACCTATGGCCAAACCGCATGGGCGGTGCTGGATAGGACCTGTAGGGTTAGCTAAATCTACGCCAGCAAAATTATCAGCAAAGATTTCCCATTTGCCTGTAGGTTTGCCCTTCTTAAAAGGAACAAAAGCTACAAAATAACCTTTTTTAAGCTCTGGAGACTGACCATGAAAGGCCACAAAAGCTCCATTTTGGTATTTCTTAGGGAATGACGTACCTGTATAAAACAACATGTCATTTGGCCCTAAGTGAGCAGGGAAAGCCATAAGTGGGTCTATAGCCTTCTCTCCACCCGTCTTTTTACCATTGCCACCATATTCAGGAGCTAAGATTTTCTTTTTCTGAAACTGGTCGTAATAAATATATGGCCAGCCAGCATCATCATCTTTCTTTAGTTCATACATGGCTTCTCCTGGCAATTCCGAACTTTGTTTAGCAGTATAAAACTCAGGATAAAAATCATGGAATTGACCACGACCATGCACAACTGTGAATAAGCTATTGGTCTCTTTATTCCAGTCCAAGGCCACCGCATTTTTAATTCCCTTGGCATATCTTATGCCATTAGAAAAGGTTTGATTTAAGATTCTCCCATTAAACTTCCAAATACCACCTGCCTCATCTAAAATCGGACATGGCATCATACCCTTACCAGAGTTTTCTATTCTACACGGGTCATTCCATGAACCTATTGTTACATATAAATTATCGTTGTCGTCCATGGTAAATGGCTTGGCATTATCTCTTCCTTTATCCACAAGGCCACTTACTATCATTACAGGCTCCTGATCTTCTGGGAAATTATAGTTTTTATCCAATTCGTATCTATAAATAGACGTGTTAGAAGAGTAATATAAATATCTATCATGGGCTAAAACACCTGTTCCTACCCCCTCACCTATAATTCTGACTTCATCCAAAGAGCCATTTCCTTTGGTGTCTTTTAAAAGTAACAAACCCTTATCGGCCTTTCTATTTACATAAATGTCGCCATTTTTTGCAACGGTCAAATGTCTTGGAGAACCTAAATCTTTTGCAATCACACTTACGGAAAAGTCCTTTGGGACTATAATCTGTGAAGAATTAGTTTGAGCTGATGATATAAAAGAAATGCTTATAAGAAAGCTAAGGCTTAAAAGAGACCTCTGAATATTAATTTTCATCTAAAGTATTAATTAGTTTTAATCACAAAACGGTCGCAAAGGTAAACTAAGTTACCGTTTAATAAAAAAGATTTCAACTACCAAATATGGCTTTTGGGCTTCCAACAGCTTTTATATTTACAATTCCTTTAACTAAAGGATCAACTTTAAACTCATTTTATTCTTTCTTGTCTATATCTATTCGCCTTGTGACTTGAGAAATATTATTTTCTCTAAATTCACAACACAATTCAACCCTAAAAACAGCTATGCAAACGAATCTTTTCGTAAAAATCAGCCTTTTCACTTTCATCAGTTTTTTAAGTTTCAGTCAGGAACTACCAGAAAAAATAATCGGCCATCCTAGAATCCTGTTTTTAGAAGGACAAGAAGATGTCATCAAAGATTCTTTTAAGAATAGCCCTATTAGACAAAAAGCACATGCTGCCATAATTGATGAAGCCAATGCTATTATAGCTCTGCCACTTTTGGAGAGAATCCAGACAGGCAGGAGACTTTTGAGCGTTTCTAGAGAATACCTTCGCCGCTTTCTTTTCTTAGGTTACGCCTACCGATTAACCGACGAAAAAAGGTACTTAGATAGGGTTACGCAAGAAATGCTGACTGTAGCAAAGTTTTCCGACTGGAACCCAAGTCACTTTTTAGATGTAGCCGAAATGACCACTGCCATGGCGATTGCTTACGATTGGTTTTATGATGGTTTAAGTCAGGATACTAAAACAAAGATTAAAACTGCTATCATAGAACATGGCATTAATCCTTCTTATGATGATCAATACAATGGTTTCTTAAAAGCACATCATAATTGGAATCAGGTTTGTAATGCAGGCATGGCTTTCGGGGCATTGGCCATTTACGATGAAGAACCCGAAATGGCTAAAAACACTATTTCAAGAGCCATAGAATCTATTTCCTTACCCATGAAACAATATGCTCCAGACGGTGCATACCCTGAAGGCTACGCTTATTGGGGCTATGGAACCTCCTTTAATGTGCTCTTTATTGATGCCATGATGAAGGCTTTTCAGTCGGATTTTGGTTTAAACAAACTTCCTGGTTTCGACAAAACCGCGGCTTATTTAATGCACATGATTGGACCTTCAAAGAATGCCTTCAACTATTCCGACTGTAGTGATAACATACGAATAAACCCTGCCATGTTTTGGTTTGCCGAACTTAGCCAAGACCCAACTTTACTTTTCTGGGAGAAAAAAATGATAACAACCGCCTTAGAAAAGAACATGAGTCAACGCCTCTCTCCGCTCATGATGATCTGGGGAGCAAATCTAAATTTAGAAAAAGAATTGACCCCAAATGAAAAGGTCTGGTCTGGAAGTGGTGATACCCCTGTGGCTTTGATGCGAAGTT
Source organism: Arcticibacterium sp. (assembly GCF_055134445.1). Classification (NCBI taxonomy): domain Bacteria; kingdom Pseudomonadati; phylum Bacteroidota; class Cytophagia; order Cytophagales; family Leadbetterellaceae; genus Arcticibacterium; species Arcticibacterium sp. The sequence goes on along the minus strand of NZ_JBSRVI010000182.1, from coordinate 4,265 downwards.
CATGGGATGACAATGGCATTTTTGTGGGTTTAAAAGCAGGCTCTCCTTTTGTAAATCATGCCCATATGGATATCGGGTCATTTGTGATGGATGCTATGGGTGAGCGTTGGGCTATAGATTTTGGTGCTTCTAATTATAACCATCTGGAGACTCAGGGAGTACAAATTTGGGGTAGAGAGCAAGATGCTCAAAGATGGGATGTGTACAGATATAATAACCTTTCACACAGCACACTATCGTACAATAATCAATTTCAAGAAGTACATGGCTATGCCGACATTGACAAAGTGCTGGATACAGAAAATATTCAAGGGGCAATGACGGACATCTCTGCAGTTTATAAATCACAGGTCAAAAGCAGCAAAAGAGCCATTGCTATCAAAGACAAAAGTTATGTAGTGGTGACCGACCAATTAGAAAACAACCAAGAAGCGAAAATACTTCAGTGGCGAATGCCGACAAATGCAAGCATAAAGTCGATGAGTAACTCTGAAATCATACTCACTCAAAATGATAAAACATTACACCTGAAATTACTGAGCCATCAAAAAGTTAAAATGAGAACATGGAGTACCATATCACCAAATAGTTATGACGAGGCCAATCCCAATTCTATTATCGTTGGTTTTGAAATGGAACTAGGTTCTAATGCCCAAGAAACCATTCAAGTGGCTTTGATTCCAGCAAATAATAAGGCCGAAGTAAAACCAATAAACTGGAAGATTTTTGAATAAAAAATCCAACTTGTCCATAGCGTTAAAACTCGCTAAATGGCTTATTTTTGAATAAAAAAACGCCGTCATCAAACGAAAAAAACAAATAATGTCGAAAAAAAACTTCCTTTATGTATTTCTATTGCTAGCCCTAGCAATCATGAATACCTCCTGTGAAAAGTCATCCAAAAATGTTCTATTGAAAAAATGGTCAGGGCCTTATGGCGGAGTACCTGCTTTTGACAAAATGGATGTAAATCTGTTAAAAATTGCTATGGAAACAGGGATGGCAAATCATCTCAAAGAATTAGATGGAATAGCTAATAATGCTAAACCGGCTACTTTTGCCAACACCATTCTGGCGATGGAAAAAAGTGGAAGCGATCTGAATAACGTTATGCCTTACTATGGTATCTACAGCTCTAATACCTCCACAGAGGAGTTTAGAAAAATAGAAGGTGAATTGGCTGGGCAACTTTCCGAGTATAATTCTAAAATTACGCAGAACGAAAAATTGTTTCAACGCGTAAAGACCGTTTATGAGGCCAGCTTAAAAAATCCTTTACCAGAAGACCAGCAGCGAGTGGTTTTATTAACCTACCAAGGTTTTGCCCTGAATGGTGCTGAACTGGATGCAGAAAAGAAAAAAAGGTACGCCGAAATTAATAAAGAGCTGTCTGCTCTTTCTACCATTTTTGGTAATAACGTTTTACACGACGAAGAAGGATATATTACCTATTTAGAAAAAAACCAATTGGGTGGTCTTTCGGAAGCATTTATAAAAAGTGCCGCCAGTGCAGCAGTATCGAATGGTCAAAAAGGCAAATATGCCATCACCAACACCCGCTCTTCTATGGATCCTTTTTTAACTTATTCCTCAGAAAGGGATCTGAGAGAAAAGGTTTGGAAAAACTATTATGCCAGAGGAGACAATGGTGGCGAATATGACAATAATGAGGTCATCGTTAAAATTCTTCAATTGAGAAACGAACGTGTTCATCTTTTAGGTTTTGATAATTACGCCCAATGGAGACTGCAAAACCGTATGGCTAAAAACCCAGAAAATGCACTGGCTTTGCTAGATGCTGTTTGGCCTAGTGCCATAGCACGTGTAAAAGAGGAAGTTAAAGACATGCAGGCCGTGGCTGATGCCGAAAGTGCCAAGATCAAAATAGAGCCTTGGGATTACAGGTTTTATGCCGAAAAAGTTAGAAAGAAAAGGTACGATTTAGACAGCGATGAGGTAAAACAATACTTACAACTCGATAAGCTTAGAGAAGCTATGTTTTATGTAGCTGGAGAACTATTTGACTTCAAATTTTCAGAAATAACAGATGGCAGTGTACCCGTATTTCATGAAGATGTACGCGTATGGGAAGTAAAGGATAAAAATTCCGATAAGCATATTGGATTATGGTATTTAGACCCTTATGCTAGAAAAGGAAAACGCTCTGGAGCATGGGCTACCACCTACAGAGGACATACAGATATGGGCAAAGAAGAGACTGTTTTATGTTCTAACAACTCCAATTTTGTAAAAGGTGAACCTGGCCAGCCGGTTTTAATTTCTTGGGACGACGCCACCACCTTTTTCCATGAGATGGGTCATGCCCTACATTATTTATCTGCCAATGTGAAATACCCAAGCCTTGATGGTAGTTTAAGAGACTATGGTGAATTTCAGTCGCAGCTATTGGAGCGTTGGTTAAGTACTGATGCCGTTATTGAGAATTATCTGGTACATTATAAAACGGGTGAACCTATGCCCAAAGCATTGGTGGCTAAAATTAAAGAAGCTGCGAATTTCAATCAGGGCTTTGGAACTACAGAATATATGGCTTCCGCTATCATGGACATGAAATATCACATGACGGACCCATCAAATTTAGATGTAGACCGCTTTGAAAGAGAAACATTAGAGAGCATCCACATGCCGAAGGAACTGGTTATGAGACATCGCTCGCCACATTTTAATCATGTATTTAGAGGAGAAGGCTATGCTACAGCTTACTATGGATATATGTGGGCAGACGTATTAACAGCAGATGCTGCAGAAGCTTTCTCAGAAGCTCCAGGAGGTTTTTATGATAAAGAATTGGCAAAGAAAATGAAAGAGATACTATTTGCCCCAAGAAACACCGAAGACCCAGCCGAAGCCTATAGAAGGTTTAGAGGTCGAGATGCCACTATTGACGCTTTAATGCGTGACAGAGGGTTTGTGAAATAGATATTAAACAAAAAATTGAATTAAAGAGGGGCTTTTTAGCTCCTCTTTTTTTTATGCTACAGTCAAACTTTGTTCAACTATATTTTTAGTTATGCAAAACTTATGCTACATTCAACTAATCTTTTAGTTCACATTAAAGTATACAATCATGGCAGAAGTAGGAAACAAACAAGCTGGTAAACCAGATATGACGCCCTTGGTAGATTTGGGCTTTTTGCTCATTACCTTTTTCATTTACACCACCACCTTCAGTACACCAAATACAATGGATTTAAACATGCCAAGTACTAAAGGGGAAGTAGGTGCACACATAAAAAAGAGTAACTCTATGACAATTATTCTGGGAAAGTACAATAAAGTCTATTGGCATCAAGAAGAGGTAGCTCTCGTAAAAGAGAGCGACCTTACAGAAACAGATTTCTCCCCAAAAGGCATTCGACAAGCCATAATAAACCAAAAGAGACAGGCTATTGACCCTGAACTGTGGACGGTCATTATTAAACCATCCGATGATTCAAATTGGAAAAACGCTGTTGATATTTTAGACGAAACCGCCATTACAGCCTCCTCAAGAAAAGCTGTAGTAGAATTGTCTAAAAATGAGCGTGAGGTTTATGAAAAAATGGTTTATTGATTATACCCCAGTCAAATCAAAATCTTCCGTAGCTACTTTTTCCACACGCTTACCCATCTTTTTTTGGATAATATAAAAATGCGGTTCTTCCTCATCAGTTACTAAAGAAATGGCCTCACCCATGGCTCCAGCCCTACCCGTTCGGCCTATTCGGTGTATATAATCTTTAGGCGAACGCGGAAGTTCATAATTAATAACACAAGGCAAAAAGTGAATATCAATACCTCTAGCAGCCACATCGGTTGCCACTAAAGCCGTAATTTCCCCCAGTTTAAAGTCTAGCATAGCTTTGTTTCTAGCACTTTGTGTTCTCTTGCTGTGAATGGCACTTGCGGTAATACCATTCTTGTTCAGCTTATTACATACATTATCGGCCGTTCTGATAGACGAAGTAAAAATCAAAACTTTAGTTATTTCCTGATTTTTAATCAAATACCTAAGTAGTGGCCCTTTTCTTTCCAAACTGGTCAAATAGGCTGTTTGTTTGATAGACTCCACGGCATCTTCCTCCTCCGCTATTTCTATGGTCACGGGGTCTGTAAGAAGTTCTTTTTTGAGATCTATAATCTTTGTATCCAGCGTAGCTGAAAACAGTAAATTTTGACGCTTCTTAGGCAGTAGTTTAAGTATTTGACCAAACTCTTCCTGGAAACCTAAATCCAACATCTTATCTGCTTCATCCAGCACGAGT
>NZ_JBSRVI010000181.1:0-6402 GCF_055134445.1 Arcticibacterium sp. | reverse complement strand
CCGAAAAGATAGCCTACATGGGCCCTGAGGGTAGTTTTACCCACCAAGCTGCCGAAAGTAGATTTGGAGCCTTAGGAGATTATATTATGCTTCCTTCTATTAAGTCAGTTTTTGAAGCAGTGGATTCAGAAAGAGTTCGTTTCGGTGTAATTCCAATAGAGAATAATCAAGCGGGAATAGTTTACGAAACGGTCGATCTATTGAACGAAATGGATGTTCAGATTGTAGCTGAATTAAAGCTTTCCATCCATTTTGCTTTGGCATCCTCTGTAGATAAGTTGAAAGGCATCAAGCGAATTTATTCTAAAGACATTGCCTTTAGGCAATGTCGAAGTTTTTTGAATAAATATTTTGAACAACAGGAAATTGAAGAAATTCAAGTTGAATCAACGTCAAAAGCTGCAAAAATGGCAGCTGAAGACCCAGAAAGTGCCGCCATCTGTTCTGAAATAGCCGCCAAACTCTTTGGCTTACCTATGGTTTTTCAAAACATTGAAGATAATAGCAATAATAGGACTCGTTTCTTTATTCTTTCGAAGGAGTTTGAAAATCAACCAACAGATACGGATAAAACTACCCTTATAGCAAGGCTGAACAACACTGAATCGGCTGGAGTTTTGGCAGATTTTTTAAATGAATTCAAAAAGAATAAAATCAATATTACCAAAATAGAAAGTCGCCCTTATAAAGGCGATCAAGAGTTTAACTTTTGGTTCTTTATTGAAGTTGAAGGAAATTATAAGCAGAAGAACTTAGCAGAGGTCATTGCCAAATATGGTAAGGAAATTAAGGTCTTGGGTTCTTATGTGAAGAATATTTAGTCGTTTCATCCACGACTAAATATTCTATTTTAAAACTGCTGCTGCAGCCAAAATATCCTTGTTAATCTGCTCTTTTAGCACTTTAATATCGGAGAATTTCATTTCTGTACGGATATAGCTTACCGTTTCCACTTTAAGATTTTCTCCGTATATATCGTCATCAAAATCCAAAATGTGGACTTCTTGGGTAATGCCAGTTCCTTCTACGGTAGGTCTGTTTCCTATGTTCATTACACCATTAAAGATTTGGTCTCTCAAATGTACTTTTACAGCATATACCCCAATCGCTGGAATTAACTTATACTTTTTGGAGACATTAATATTGGCGGTGGGGAATCCAATGGTTCTGCCCAACTGACGACCTTTTTTTACTAAGCCCTGAAAGGAGTAGTTTCTTCCTAAAAGTTCGTTAGCGGTCTTTATATCGCCTTTTTGTAAAGCAATTCTTATCTTAGTTGAGCTTATCGTAAGGCTGTCAATTTCTTGCCTTGGAATTTCTACAATATCAATTTTAAACCTTTCAGAATTAAGCTTTAGATAATCAAAACCACCTTCTCTATTTTTGCCAAATCTATGGTCGTAACCGATAACGAGGGTTTCCGTACCTATTCCAGATATGAGAATATCTTCAACGTATTTTTCGGAACTTAACTCAGAGAATTCTCTGGTAAAAGGAAGAACTAAAAGGTGATCAATCCCTAGGGAAGACAGCAGTTCAATTTTCTCGTCTAGATTCGATAGTAACCTAAGATTTTCTCTGTCTGGAGCCACCACCAGTCTAGGGTGAGGCCAAAAGGTGATAACCACGCTTTCCCCATTCGTTTCTTTTGCAGCTTGCAAAAGTCTAGCAATGATTTTTTGATGACCCATATGGACGCCATCAAAGGTTCCACTGGTTACTACGGCGTTTTTAAGAGGAGTAAATTCTTCTAAGCTTCTATAAACTTTCACGTATTGCTCTAATTTTTTCTGAGACGCTTATCACATCTTCTGCGTCTTCAACAGAGAAGTCCCCAATTTTGGTTCTTCTAAGACTTGATAAATGTGCTCCTGAGTGTAGCAGTTTCCCAAAATCGTTGGCCATACTTCTTATATATGTGCCTTTAGAACAAACTATTCTGAAAGAGATGACAGGGAAATCAGTGTCATCAATTTCAAATTCCTTTACATCTACTTGTCTTACTTTTAGTTTGATCTCTTCCCCTTTTCTAGCGGCATCATAGGCTCGTTGTCCTTTTACCTTTACGGCAGAAAAAATGGGAGGAGTCTGCTCAATGAGTCCTGTCATTTTTTTGACAGCTTCCTTTAAATCTTCTTTTGAAATGTGTTCTGTAGGGAATACTTCATCTATTTCAGTCTCTAAATCGTAAGATGGGGTTGTGCCGCCCAGCGTAAAGGTGCCAGTGTATTCCTTTTCTTGAGCCTGATATTTCTCGATTTCCTTTGTTTTTTTTCCTGTACAAAGTATTAGCAAGCCGGTGGCTAAGGGGTCAAGTGTACCAGCATGGCCCACCTTCTTATATTTACCAGCCCATCTTATCTTTTTTACAGCGTCAAAAGAAGTCCAAGTTAATGGTTTATCAATGAGTAATACAGTACCGTTTTCGTCGAAATAATCCATTAAATTTTCAAGTCGTAACCCATGGCCATCATGCCAAGAATTAGTAAGCCTAGTGCTATTCTATAGTAACCGAATACCTTAAATCCATATTTTTGAAGGAATTCAATAAAGAATTTGATAGCGGCCAAGGCCACAATAAATGCCACTACATTTCCTATCGCTAGAAGCTGAATTTCTTCGCTACTGAAAGATAAAGCACCGTCCATATAGCCTTTAAGCATTTTATAAGCTGATGCAGCAAACATGGTAGGTACGGCTAAAAAGAAAGAAAATTCAGCAGCAGATTTTCTGCTTAGTCCTTGTGTCATACCTCCAATGATAGAAGCCGCAGACCTAGATACACCAGGAATCATGGCAATACATTGGAAGAAACCAATTTTAAGGGCTGTTGGGTAGCTGACCTCCTCATGTTGGGGCTTTCCCTCAAATATTTTATCTATAAATACTAGGAAGATTCCTCCTAATAATAACATGACTGCTACGACAATAACATTTTCTAAAAGCATGTCGATATAGTCGTTCAGTAAAAAGCCAATAACGGCAGCGGGCAAAAATGCCACCAACAATTTATAGTAGAAATCTAAAGACTGAAGGAATCTTTTCCAGTACAGAACTATAACAGAAAGTATGGCTCCAAACTGGATATTTACTTCAAATATTTTTGTGAAATCTTGGTCGCCAATCCCCATAAGAGAAGAGGCTATTATCATGTGACCTGTGGAGCTTACAGGTAAATACTCCGTTATACCCTCTATAATTGCGAGGATGATAGCTTGAATAAAATCCATTATTAATTATGCTTTTTTCTTTAGTATGGCGTATAGTTCAATCATGAAACCACAAAAAACAATGATAGGTCCGAGTGTAATTCCTAAGAATCCGAAGCCAAATTCTTCTTTGTCTAATGTCATGATAATAAATCCAGTCAAAATTACTCCAATACCAATAATCATAAAAAGAAAATTACTTTTCCCAAATGGTAAGTCTGCTGAAATGGAAGATGTTTTTCTATCTACTGTTTTTGCAGCTGGCTGCTCAGAAATAATATCTTTCTTAGTTGTTAGTTTTCTGTTCTTTGACATAAGGTCTGTTTATTAATATAAATCGTCTAAATCTACGTTTAAATATTTATTTATAGATTGGAAAGTACTTACTAGTCCAATTAAAGGGCCTAATATTAACATAATGGCAATGACATAAACCATCATAAGTTGGTTTTGAATCAAACTCAAGCCTTCCAGCTCGCTCAAGGCTAACTGTTGCGTGATCAATATCAAGACAGATGCTATAACCCCAGCAATTAAGCCTTGCAAAAGGCCTTTGCTGATAAACGGTTTTTGAATAAATGCATTTGTCGCTCCAACCAGCTGCATGGTCCTTATGATAAAACGCTGTGAGTACAATGCTAGCTTTATGGTATTATTGATAAGTAGGATGGTAGCGATTAAGAAAATGAGGACAATGGAAGCTAAAATCAAATAGGCTTTATTGGCATTTTCTGTGATTCCGTTAACAAAGTCTTTGGCGTAATCTGCTTCATAAACACCAGGAATAGCTTCTATTTTTATTTTCAATATAGCCAACTCTCCCTCATTTAACAGTTCTTCCTTTACTTTCAAGTTGAATGCATCTCTGAAGGGGTTATCTCCTAAAATCTCTTCATAGCTTTCGTTGGTTTCTGCTAAGAAATTTTCTGCGGCAGTTTGGCTTGATATAAAACTTATAACACTACTATCGCCGCTTTTTTCTATTTCAGGAAATGCCATAAGAGCCATTTTAACAGAATCTATCTTGCTGGCATCTAGATTTCTATCAAGGTAAGCCTGAACTTCAATGTTCTGTTTGATATATTTTATGAGCTCTTTTGACGAAAACGCCACCCAGCCACAGAAACCTATAAGAAATAAGGCCACCGTCAAACTGACGGTAATTAGAATGCCAGGATAGCTACCAAGTTTTTTGTTTGATTTCATTTGCTCTAAAGGTTAAACAAAGATAATCTTGTTAATGGAAAAGAAAGAGTCGTTTAGGCTTTTTTAAGAATTTAAATTCTCTGCTTCAGCTTTCCATTCGGCAATATTCTCTGGAATGTTTTGCTCAATGATTTTAGTAACGATATCAATAATCTCTTCAAGCGGCTGGTCTTTATCGAAATAGATGGGTTGTTTGAACCTAACCTTCAGATTAGTATTCCTTTTTTTATAGCTCAGACCGGTTTTGTTAAAAGCCCTTCTAAATCCATCAATAACCACCGGGACAATAACGGGGTTATTCTCTTTAATTAAGTGAGCTGTACCTTTTCTAATAGGAGCATAAGCCGTAGTAGTACCTTGCGGGAAGGTCACTACCCAGCCGTAGTCCAAACCCTTTTTTACATTATCAGCAGCAGAGGTGTCCACTTCTCGTTTAACATTTTGCCCTTCAGCACGCCACGAACGCTCCACCATAATGGCACCAGCCAAGCTAAAAAGTTTGGGTATAAGACCCGACTTCATGGTTTCTTTTGCGGCCACGTAAAAGGTTTTTCCTCTTGGAGAAAACAGGTAAAAAGGGTAAAGCTTATTATACATACCCCATTTAGCAGCAGAAAATATATGATAAAATGTGATGACGTCAGCAAAATACGTTTGATGATTGGAGATGAAAAGTACATTGTTGTTTGGCAGCTGCTTAAGGTAGTTGCCACCTTCAATGGTTAATTTATTAGCTACAGCCAGACGCCAATAAGTAGGCCAACCCGCTACAAAAATCACCAATCTCTTTAACAGTAAGGGGTAACCAAAAGGGTCAATTTGAAAAATGCCAAAAATGTCAATATAATTCAATATCCTGGCCATTGGTTTATCACCTATGGCCTTAAAGGGAAGGAAGTTTCTTAAGATTTTAAGCATATGATTTTTATATACCCCAAAATAGCAAAATAATTGGAGTAAAAACGCAGATTAGTTTCTGCGTTCTATTTCATCTCTAATTTTGGCAGCATTTTCATACTCCTCATTTTCTAGAGCTTCGTTAAGTTTTTGGTTAAGCTCACTCATTGTAAGGTCAGAAAGCAATTTGTTTCCTTGAACTTCCACCGTAATACTTCTTTGAGGCTTTTCTTTTGGTTTAGCGTCATCCTCTATATCTTCGGTATTTACCCCAGCTTCATCAAAGACACGCTTATTGGTGAAAATAGAGGCGTTAAACCTTAAAGCAATAGCAATGGCATCTGAAGGTCTTGCATCAATATTTTTTTGTCTTATACCGTCAGAACAAACTATTTTGGCATAAAACACACCATCCTGAATGTCTGTAATCAAAATCTCTTCTACGGTGAAGTCAAAGGAATTTGAAAATGACACGAAGAGGTCATGAGTTAAAGGTCTTTTAGATTCTATTTTTTCCAGTTCAATGGCAATAGCCTGAGCCTCAAACATTCCAATAATGATCGGCAGTCTTACGTTTCCGTTTTCTTCTCCCAAGATCATTGTAAATGAACCAGCCTGAACTTGGCTTGGAGAGATATCTAATATTTCTAGTTTTATTTTATCCACTTCACAAATATAAAAAGACTGTTTTAACCTTCCACAGAAACTGAAATTTCAAATTTAATTTTCTTTCCAGCTTTTAAAATGATAAGACCCTCTTCGTTATTAAAAGCATTTGTATTACAGGATTGCGGCTCAATAGCAATACAATCTCTACTGGCCGGGGTATGTAAAATGAAATAGTTAAGTTTATTTTTACCGGTCTTTTGAGAAACAATTAACTTCTTTTTCTTCCATCTAAGTTCTATCTCAGAAGTATTGCCTTCCTCTTCTATTCCATAAACATGGTCTAGAATGGTATTTTTAAGATTAATTACTTCAGCTCTTTGTATTTCAAACTCACTAGTTGGTATAAAGTTGTCTGATAGTTCTATCTTTTTCCTTTTCGGGGCTTTAACTGTCATTTCGCCAATGGCTTCTCCGTCAAAAC
>NZ_JBSRVI010000180.1:0-35532 GCF_055134445.1 Arcticibacterium sp. | reverse complement strand
CTCCCTTAAAAACTCCTCTACCAACATCGGAATATCAAATCTATTGCTGTTAAAGCCCGCCAAATCGCATCCTTGAAGAAACTGGGCCATAGATTTAGCCAACTGTCTAAAAGTAGGCTCATCCTTTACATCTTCGTCATAAATACCATGAATCAAACTCGATTCTATCGGTATTGGCATTTCAGGATTTATCCGTTTTGTTTTTATATCAACAGAGCCGTCGGGCATGGCCCTGGCTATGGAAATCTCCACTATTCTGTCTTGAGAAATGTTAGTGCCAGTAGTTTCTAAATCAAAAACCGCAAGGGGTTTTTTAAGCTTTAATGAATGGGTCATATTTTGGTCTGCCAATAGTTGTAGCAAAGGTAAAGGTTTTCGTTTGGGGATGCTTAAATGACTTTAGTTTTATACCCTCAAATGTGTTTTCAATTGAAATAAATGACAGAAATTCCAAAAATAAAGGGTCGCGGGGCTCAACTCAACAGTGAAAACCGCTTTTTAGCAAACACTATAGTCTACGACGATGAATTTTCATACGGAGAAGAAGACAATTTTAGAAGTCAAAAAACCAAGTATATCACAGAAAACCCTAAGAAAGTAGTCAACACTATGGACAGCCCAGATTTACCCAACGGAAAATCTGTTAATCCATACCAAGGCTGTGAGCATGGCTGCATTTATTGCTACGCCAGAAACACCCACGAATATTATGGGTATTCTGCGGGTCTGGATTTTGAACAAAAGATTTTGGTCAAAAAGAATGCTCCAGATTTATTAGAAAAGGAACTGAATAAAAAGTCTTGGAAACCTGTTCCAATACTCTTTTCTGGAAATACCGACTGCTACCAGCCGGCTGAAAAGAAGTTTGAGCTTACAAAAAAAATGCTAGAAATATGTCTTAAATACAGAACGCCCGTAGCCATAATAACTAAAAATGGATTGATTTTAAGAGATATTGAAATTCTGAAAAAACTGACCAACCTAAACCTACTTCATGTCATAATCTCTTTCACCTCATTAAATGAGGAACTTAGAAGAAGTTTAGAACCACGAACCATATCTGGACAAAAGAGGCTTACCGTCATTAAGAGACTGTCTGATGCTGGCATTCCTGTGGGCGTTAATACCGCTCCCATAATCCCAGGACTTAACGACCATGAAATACCAGAACTTATCAAACAAGCTTCGGAGAATGGAGCTTGCTGGGCGGGTTATACCATGGTGCGACTTAATGGCTCGATAGCCGAAATTTTCACCGACTGGATTTACAAAGCCTTCCCAAACAAAGCAGAAAAAGTGCTTAACCAAATAAAGGAATGTCATGGCGGAAATTTGAACGACAGCCAGTATGGCAGAAGAATGCGAGGGGAAGGGAAATATGCCGAGCATATCAAACAACTCCATAAAATAAGCCGTATGAAGTATTTAGCAGGAAGAAGTTTCCCTGACTATAATTATGATGCTTTTATTCGGAATGGGCAGTTGGGGTTGTTTTAGTGTTTAAATGGAATCCATTTGATAATTTTAGGACATGAATAAAGAAACGCCAGACTGCATTCCCTCATTTATTGAAATGAATGTCCCGAATGAAAAATTAAGTTTATATACTGGGGAATTCATATTAAAATCTGGTGAGGAGGTTTATGAAATAGATGGCTCTGTTTATTACAAGTGGCTTCCAAATCAACAAGCATGTTTTGAAGGAACAGTTCTCAATGCAGATTTGAAAACTTTTTTCAGGTTGAATGAATTAAATACTTTCTCACTTTTTATCAACAAGGTTCAGGTTGGCGAGGTAGACCTTTCTAAAATTGAAGCAAAGTCCTCACTTATCATAAACGGTGAGTTTACTTCATGGGCATATTTTGGAGAGAAAAAGAGAGATTACGATAAAGTTTCATTTCAAATATCTAACCTCTTGCCTTTCACTGGTCAATCAATAAAAAATGACACCGAATGCTTTCTTGGAAGAATTACCCTTACCAATCAGCAATTTGAAGTGACGATAGACAAAAAGAACTATAAAGAGACATTTGAAACGTTAAAAAAAGAGGGAGGCCATATTCTAACACATAGTGGACAGATAGTATTTCATCAAAAAAATACTAACGAAGATGTATTTCAAAATGCAATTAATGCCATAAGAGTCTTTTTAAGTTTTTGCAATGGACGAAGAATTGGATTGAATCATTATTGCTTTACAGGTGAATACTCCCCGGAGAAAACATTTATTGGTATGTTTTCAGGAGATATGTACAAGTCTGTTCTTAATATTTTTCCCCATCTAAATTATGGAAATCAGTTAGAAACTTTTTGGCCCTTGTTTTATCAAAAATGGATTAAAAGCGAACATTTTTTAAATTCTATAATTCACTGGTATCTCGAAGCAAACTATCACTCTGCCATGACGGAAGGGGCTATAACTTTGTCGCAAATCGGCTTAGAATCGATGGCAAATCATGTACTTAATCAGGATAAACTCTCAAAAAAACAAATCAAAGGCCTTTCAGCAGCGGATAAGGTTAGGTATGTTTTAAGTAAGTATTCCATAAATACTCATATTCCTGAAGAACTTAGTTCCCTTCGAAATTACTTTAATAATTTAGAAGAGAACGACATTAAAGATTCTATTGATCTAATAATCAATTTCAGAAATTGCATCGTTCATGAAAACCCAAGAAAGTTAGCTTCTTTCATAAATATTTCAAGCGATACCAAATTTGAATGCCTACAACTAAGCCTTTGGTTTCTTGAAATTACAATTTTAAAATATTTAGGGTATCAAGGCCCATACACTAACAGACTTAAATCTGGAGGGTTTGAAAAAGAAATGATTGAAAATACCTAGACCTTTCTTTGTCACTAAACAATTTGAGAAAAGACAACTAAGATCACTTAAGCACCGCTAAAATTTCCCTCTCCGTAAACTCTGCTGGCATCCACATGGTATCACCGCCGCACATTTGAAGTTCCAAAACGCCATCCCAAACTAGTTTATCATCTTTGACATAGGCATTTTTAAACTTCTCCGTCTCCATAATAGCACGATACGGATTACTAGGTTCAGGTACTGTTTTGTTAAGAAAGTCTGCAAAATCAAGCGTCATGACTTCACCATTTGACAGTTTTAATTCTATGTTCGGATGATTGATTGACAATATTTCCATCTCTTTTTTCTGTTATTTGTTTAGAGAACAAAATATTGTCAATCGTAATTCCTTATTTGCTTAATCTTCCCAGTCTAAGCTACGCTCAATGGCTTTTTTCCAGCCTTTGAAATATTTATCTCTTTTTTCTGAAGGCATTTTTGATTCCCAAGTTTTATCAATGCCCCAGTTTTGTGTCAAATCATCAAAATTCTTCCAAAAACCTACCGCCATTCCTGCCGCATAAGCAGCACCCAAAGCTGTAGTTTCTATCATTTTAGGGCGAATAACCTCCACATCCATAATGTCTGACTGAAATTGCATTAGCAACTCGTTCACCGTCATTCCACCATCTACTCTAAGCGATTTAATTTCTATTCCGCTGTCTTTTTCCATGGCTTCTAGCACATCTCGGGTTTGGTAGGCAGTAGCTTCCAAAACCGCTCTGGCTATATGACCTTTGTTTACATACCTTGTTAAGCCTGCTATAATTCCTCTGGCGTTATTATTCCAATGTGGGGCATATAAACCCGAAAATGCTGGCACAAAATACGCTCCGCCATTATCATCTACAGATTCTGCAAGCTTTTGAACATCTTCACTGTTTTTAATAATACCAAGATTATCTCTTAGCCACTGCACCAAAGCTCCCGCTATGGCCACAGAACCTTCTAAAGCATAATGCACCGGCTGCCCATCAAACTGATAAGCTACGGTAGTTAGTAGTCCAAACTTAGAAGGAATGGCCTCTGTACCTGTATTCATTAACATGAAACAACCTGTTCCGTAGGTATTTTTCGCTTCTCCTGGAGCGTAACACGTTTGACCTACTAGGGCTGCCTGCTGGTCTCCCAAAATTCCTGCTAAAGGAACACCTCTTAATGGCTCCGACTTAATTTTGCCATAAACCTTACTACTTGGCTCTATCTTCGGAAGCATGGCTTTTGGGATATTTAGTTTCTCCAAAATCTCATCTTCCCACTGCATGGTATTGATGTTCATCAGCTGCGTTCTTGACGCGTTTGTAACATCTGTCAGGTGCAAACCACCGTCAATACCGCCTGTTAAATGCCAAACGGTATAGGTATCCATGTTGCCAAAAATAGCTTCGCCTTTTTCCGCTGCTTCTCTAACACCGTCTACATTTTCTAAAATCCATTGAATTTTCAATCCACTAAAATAAGTGGCTAACGGAAGACCCGTTTTTTCTTTAAACCAAGCTGAGCCTATGCTTTTTTCTAACTCGTCTACCTTTTTACCTACTCGTGTATCTTGCCATACTATCGCATTGTAATAGGGCTTGCCTGTTTTACGATTCCAGACCATGGCAGTTTCACGCTGATTGGTGATGCCGCAGGCTAAAATATCAGGAATTCCAATATTTTGTTTTATACGAGCATTTGCTATTACCTCTAGGGTATTTTGTCTTATTTCTTCTGGATTGTGCTCTACCCAGCCTGCTTGAGGGAAAATTTGTTCGTGTTCTTTTTGACCTACAGAGACAATCTCTCCTTTTTTATTAAAAATGATACAGCGGGTGCTGGTGGTTCCTTGGTCTATTGATGCTATGTATTTCATTGATGGGTTGTTTTGAAAGATTGAAATTAGGCAAATAGTTTTGTCAAAGAAATCACGCAAAAAAAAACCTCACGAATTAATTCATGAGGTTTACTTACTATAAGACTACAGAAGACTAAACCAAGCTTAGCTCATCTTCTTTTCTATATTCCCTATTAACAGCCTCTTCTCCTAAAAATTTAATCTTAAGCCTCTCTGAAAGATAGTACATACATGGTACTATGACTAGCGTAAGAATGGTAGAGAAAATAAGTCCGAAAATAATGGTCCAAGCCAAAATATTCCAGAAAACGGCACTATCACCACCAATGTTAACCGCCCATTCCAGATCTACAAATAAGGCACCAAAATCGAAAGCCAAGCCTATGGCCAATGGAATCATTCCCAATACTGTTGAAGATGCCGTTAGCAATACCGGTGTTAGACGCGTGGAACCTCCTTCAATAATGGCTTCTTTAAGACCCATCCCTCTTTTTCTTAGCTCGTCAATAAACTCTATCAAGAGAATACCGTTTTTCACCACAATACCTGCTAAAGCTATAATACCCACACCAGACATAATAACAGAGAATGTTTTACCAAAAGCCATAAAACCTAACAGCACCCCTATTAAACTCAAAATGATGGTAAAAAAGATAATTAAAGGCTTAACGATTGAATTAAACTGAGCCGCTAGAATCAAATAAATCATGGCGATGGCAATCAAAAATGCACTACTTAAAAACGCCATAGCCTCTGCTTGTTCTTTCTGCTCTCCACCTTGGCTAATAGAATAACCGGAAGGCAGCTCTAGGTCTGCTAGTTCCGCAAAAATCTCCTGGTTAATAACCGTGGCCTCATCCTTAAATGCTGGCGTCACATCAGAACTTAAGGTAATGGTACGTTCGGCATCTGTTCTGTTAATCTGACTAAATGTAGTCGAATACGACAGGTCTGCCACCGTAGCCAACGGCACACTTCTTAGCACGCCTCCCATATTCATATCTCTGAAAGTGAGATTCATACTCAGCAGTTTCTCAATCTGATCTCTATCGTCTTGTTTCAGACGAAGCTGTATAGGATATTCGTCGTCATTATCTCTAAATTTAGAAACCTCAAGACCAAACAAAGCGGTTCTAAGTGCCATGGCCACTTGTGCCGTACTTATGCCCTCTCTGGAAGCCTTTTCTCTATCTACATCTATAACAATTTCAGGTTTGTTGGTTACTAAATCTGTCTTCAACTCATCAATACCTTGAATACCCGATGCTTCAATTTTACTTATCGCTTGTTTCTGAATTTCTCCTAAAACAGTGAAATCTTCCCCTGTTATCTCAATGGTAATGGCTTTACCTGTAGGCGGTCCATTACTTTCTCTTTCTACAGAAATCTCTGTTCCTGGGATACCTTGAAGGGCTTCTCTTACTTCTGAAAGCAGAAACTGAGAAGAAATATTTCCTCGCTTTTCTTTACCTACAAAAGCTATCGTCACTTTTGACTTATGCGGTGTATCAGCACGGTCAGGGTTCATTGGGTCACCCGCATTTTTACCCACGTTAGAGATCACCGAATTCACTACAGACAATGCATCGTTTTCTTCCAAAATTCGGAAGACCGTTCCTTCTATTTGCTTTGTAATCTCATCGGTTTTTCTAGCGTCTGTGCCTACAGGCATTACGTTATAAACATAGATATAATCTGGCTCGCCAGAAGGGAAAAATATCACCGAAGGCTTAACTATTCCCATAAGGACTAAAGTCCCTATCAGTAATACAAAAGAAGCAAGAATAGCCCATACTGGTCTCCAACCAGTGATAACCCAGCTGATCATTTTTCCATAACCACCTTTCAATTTCGGCAAAAGCCTTTCTTGGAAAGGAATGATCATTTTTGGAGTTAAGATATAATGATTGAATACATAAAGAATAGCAATCAACATTAATACGTTACCTGTTCCAAAGAATGCATTGTTTGAAGAAATAGCATAAATGATATAAAACAGCACTGCCAAGCCAACTAATATAGCCAATGGTTTAATAAGAGACTTAAAGCCTAAATCTTTACCCTTATCATCATCTTCTCTTTTCATGAAAGTAATGGCAAAGACAGGGTTCATCACGTAAGAAACCACCAAAGAAGCAAACAGTGTGAATATCAAAGTGAAGGGCAGGTATTTCATAAACTCACCAACAATTCCTGGCCAAAATATCAAAGGAAAGAATGGGGCTATCGTGGTCAATGTCCCTGCAAAAACAGGAATAAATACCTCTGATGCTGCCAGTTTAACGGCTTCCTTAATACTCAAGTCTTTATGTTTATTGAAAATCCTATGGGAGTTTTCAATCACCACAATGGCATCATCCACCACCAAACCTAAACCCAGCAGGAAGGCAAACAGCACGATGGTATTCAATGTAAAACCCATCAACATTAAAGGATAAAGTGCTAGAAGTGCTGAAAGAGGAACTGAAAGTCCAACGAAAATAGCATCTCTAACTCCCATAAAGAACATCAAAACCAATACCACGAAAATGAAACCCATGACCACGGTATTGATAAGGTCATTCAAATCTGCTTCTGTTCTTTCCGACTGGTCGGCCGTAATGGTAATATTTAAGCCTGGAGGTGCCGTTTGTTTAAATTCAGCTAGAATTTCTTCAATGGCATCTGCTGCAACAATCAGGTTTTCACCTCCACGTTTAATAACGTTCAGTGTAATTACAGGAGCATTATTTAACCTTGCAAAGTCTTGTCTTTCTTCATGAGAATCTACCACTTCCGCTATTTCAGAAAGTCTCGCTGTAGCTCCAGAACCAGATCTGATAATTACATCTCCTAACTCCTCTACAGAATTAAACTCACCTTTTACACGAAGTGTTCTTCTTATATCTCCTACGTTTAACTCACCACCAGATATGTTCACGTTTTCGTTCTGAACAGCCATCTGTATATCGCTAAATGCTAAACCGTAAGATTGCAGTTTTTGCAAGTCTAGGTTTATTTGAATTTCTCTTTCAAGAGCACCAACAATATCTACTCTAGAAATTTGCTGCAAAGACTCTATTTCATCTTGAATCTGCTCCCCATAGGCTTTGATTTTCTCTAAAGGAAAATCACCTGAAAGGTTAATATTCATGATAGGAAATTCAGAAAAGTTCATCTCCAAAGCTATAGGGTCTTGCGTCAAATCTGTTGGCAAATCTCTCCTAGCCTTGTCAATAGCACTTTTCACACGATCCTTTGCCGTTTCTACGTCTACATCTGTGTTAAACTCTACCATAATCACAGAAACGTCTTGCAATGCATTAGACTTAATTTTCTTAATACCCACCTCTGCTTTAATTTGCTTTTCCAGCGGCTTATTAATTAAGTTTTCAATATCCGCAGGTGCCGTTCCAGCATACACGGTATTGACATAAATCTGAGGAACAACTATTTCTGGAAATTGCTCCTTAGGTAGGTTATCATAAATGGCGTAACCAGCTATGGTCAGCAAAAAAGTAACCAGGTAAACCGTCGTCTTATTATTTGCCAAGGCACCTATCATATTATAGATGAGTCCTTTGCCTTTAGGTTGTGCTTCTGGCTCTATATTTTCTTTTGAATCTGTCATTTTTTGTAATTTTTAAATGGTTCAATGGTTATTCTCAAAAAGCAACCACCTCACCATCTACAATTTCCTGATACCCATCTATAATCAAAATATCTCCAGCGTTAAGACCTGTCAATATCTCTATTTCTCCATTATAACTCAGACCGGTAGTGACCACACGCCCTCTAGCAATTTGTTTGTCTCCCTCGCTTTCTGCCACATAAACAATATCTCCTAATTCTGTTCTTTGAATTAAGTTTCTAGGAATAACCAAGGCTGAACTTCTAGATTGATCACGAATCTCAACTACCGCATTTAAGTTGGGCTTTAGCTGTTTGTCAAAAGGCACCTTTGCTTCTGCCGTAAAAGTTCTTGAAACTTGATTCACCGTTTGGCTTACAAAACTAAGTTTTGCGGTAATCTCTTTTCCTAAGTCAGGAAATTTCACTTTCACTAGATCTCCTTTTTTAATAGTTCCTGCATAGGTGTCAGGAATATTAGCGACCACTTTAAGATCGTTTAGGTTGACTATTCTGACGATTCCAAGACCTGGCGACGCCATTTCTCCGGCTTTCATTCTTACCTCATCCACATACCCAGCAATAGGAGATACTACCGTGTTTTGAGCATCCTGAGACTTCATGGTAAGTAATCTTTTCTCCAAAGTCTCTACCTGAGCCTTCGCTTGAATATACTGAACCTCAGTTCCAATTTTCTGATTCCAAAGAGCCTCCTGACGTCCAAAAAGGGTTTTGGCAGTCTCCAACTGAATCAGAATCTCGTTGATGCTGTTTCTTAAAATGCTGTTATCTATAGAAGCGATTTTTTGTCCCTTTTGAACATAATCACCTTCTTTCACATAAACATGTGTTAATGCTCCACCCATTTTAGGACTTACAAAAACATTGTTAACAGCGTCTAATCTAGCGTTTGCTTCCACATAGTGAGAAAAATCTTGAGCACTAAGAGGCATGGCCTTAACCTGGGAAACTTTTACATCCGCTTCTGGTTCCAAAATGCCAATCTCCGCCTTTATGGCTTCAATCTTAGCATTAATTTCTGCAGCGTCAGACTGTAAAGCCACCAATTGAGCCTTTTTACCGTCAATGCTACTATCTTCTTTTTGACCACAAGAGATAGAGATAAAGCTAAGTGTGGTAATAGTGATGAGTAAATACGCGTACTTTTTCATTTATATATTTTAAAAAAATGATTATTCTTTAATTAATTTTCCGTGTGCTTTGTCCAAATCCACTTTTGCAACTAGTACGTCATAAAGTGAAGCGAAATAATTTGTTTGGGCTTGACGATTATCGCTTTCCGCATTCACTACTTCTAAATTTGAGCCTACACCTTGTTGATATTTGATTTTGGTCACTCTTAGAATCTCTTCCGCCAATTCCATATTTCTTCTTTGCACTTCTAAGGTTTCTAGACCGTTTGTAAGGTTTACTCTTGCTTGATCATTCTCAAGCTTAAATGAATTGCGAAGCATCTCAGCAGTATTATCTAACTGAATAATATTAAGACGCTGACGTTCGACTTTAATTTTTCTTAAACCACTGTCATAAATTGGAATGTTCACACCAAAACTAAGAGCAGAAGAACCAAACCATTTCTGAAAAGGATTAAAAACAGTGTTACTATGCCCAGCTCCTAAGCTTCCTGAGAAAAAGACGTTAGGAAGTGCCCCCTTCTGATACCTTTCTACATTCAAATCTAAAAGTTCTCTATTGGTTTTGATTGTTCTGTATTCTATCCTATCTTCTGGATTCACATCGGTATAGGCCACCGAACTAAGGGCTCTCAATTCTTGATCTTCTAGTTTGTCTTTCAACATGATGGGCTCATTAACATCATAACCCATCTGGAATTTTAACAGTTGATACGTAAGGTTTATAAGATTGTTTACTTTAGTGAGCTCGGCTTGAAGATTGTTCTTTTGAACAGAAAGCCTGTCAACATCAAGCTTTTCTACAAAGCCCTGTTTAAACATCTCGTTCGTATTATACTTTAAAGTGTCAATCTGTCTAATGTTTAGCGTGAGTAATTTGGCCCTTTCTTCGGCCACTAGGGCAGAATAATATGCCTTTGTTACATTCTCAGCTACTGTTACTTTCGACTGAACAATACCTTGGTCTGCCAGTTTTCTATAGGTTTCAGCAGCCCTAAGGCCAACTAACCAAGTGGCATCAAAAATTAATTGGTTTATACTTAAACCTGCTTGTCCGCTCCAAGGCACCCCAAACTTAAATTTCACCACTTCACCTTCTGCTGCTGTAGGGTCAAAGTTCTTAGCATCTAAAAGCTGTGTCGGTACAATAGCATTATAGGTGTACTGAAACTGGCCGTTTATTTGCGGTAAACCAGCCACTTTAATCTCTTTGATTTCCATCTCCGAATCTTGCCTTTTAACTAAGGCATTTTTTACATCCGCATGATGAATCACCGCATAATCTACCGCCTCCTTCAACGAGAAGGACTGCTGCCCGTAAGCTTGGAAAAGTGTACTAAACCCTAAAATTCCAAATAATAGTTTTTTCATTTAATTTATTTTATTGCTTCATAGACCTTTAAGCCTTTTTCTGTCACTATTCCTCGTAAAAAATGGTCAATGAAAGTCATCTGAACATCTAGTAGTCGGAAGTCTCTTGGTGGGAAAAGAGCATTATTAAAAGCCATATCGACAGATTCTATTCTTAAAATGGCCAAGGCTTGAACGTCAATATCTTCTCTATAATACCCGCCCTTTATGCCCTCTTCCATATTTCTGATAATAGTCGCCTTAAAGCCATCCTTGTGCTCTACATAATTCTTATATGCCGTAGGATAATACCTCTCAAGATCATGTAAAACAGCCGAATTAATATTTTCAAAAAGGCGTCTCATTTGTCTTGTAGCCAGAATGATTTCTTCAACAGGATTATTTGCCAACTTTTGGTGCTCCATGTCCTGGCAAAGTTCTCTAGACATGGCACATTGCGTTACGGCATTGACAAACATCTTTTTGTCTTTAAAATTCTGATAGATTGTCTTTTTGGACACACCCAAAGACTTCGCTATGTCATCCATGGTCACAGATTTCACACCATGCCTAAAAAACAATTCTTCTCCCTTTTGTATAATGCGTTCTTTTATCTCCACGGGCACAAAACTCAGGAAACTTTCTAAAGGTTCAAAGTTTCCTTGCATTATTTTAATATTAATATTTGCGGATGGCTATTATTCAACACCAAAGGTTAAAACAACGACACCAACGGCAATGGGCTTTCGATTCAAAATACATCTTATAAACAGTGGATTAACTAAAACATAATCCAGATAAAGGAATAAAATCCCTAAAAGCACATTTTAAAACACCACAAAGTTATTTTTGCATTATTTCAACATCAAATCAATTTATAAACTTCAAAAGAAAAAGAAGAATGTATTCAATACGTTTGAAATAAGGCCACTAAAGCCTAGATTTGCGGATTCCCAAGACTTAACCATGGGCTCTTCTTAAATTACCGAAATGAACCTCTATAAAAATTTAGTTTTCCCTCTTTTAAAGAAATTTGACCCAGAAAACATACATCATACTGTAACGGATTTATTAAAATTAGTTTACAGACTGCCCTTCGGACAAAGCATGCTCAAAGCGTTATACGAGGTATCGGATAAAACTTTAGAGCGAAAAGTTTTTGGACTTACCTTCAAAAACCCAGTAGGACTAGCGGCAGGTTTTGATAAAAATGCACTTTGGGTGGATGAATTGTCTTGCTTAGGCTTTGGTTTTATCGAGATTGGCACCGTCACGCCAAAAGCTCAAAGTGGAAACCCGAAACCCAGATTATTCAGATTAGTAGAAGACGAAGCCATTATTAACAGAATGGGCTTTAATAACGAAGGCTCTTTCAATGCCGCTCAATTATTAAAATTAAGAAAATCGGAACTCATCATTGGAGGAAATATTGGCAAAAACAAAGTCACACCAAACGAAGATGCTCTGTCAGATTACCTTTTGGCATTTGAAGATTTACACCTTTATGTAGACTATTTTGTGGTCAACGTGAGTTCTCCAAATACGCCCGGATTAAGAGAGCTACAAGACAAAGAACCTTTAAGTAGAATTTTGAATTCTCTCATGGACTTAAATTCCAAGAAAGAATTCAAAAGACCTATTCTTTTAAAAATAGCTCCCGATTTAACAGAAAGTCAACTAGACGATATTGTGGATATTACGCTCAGCACCGGCATTGATGGCCTTATTGCCACCAATACCACCATTGACCGAAGCGATCTTAAAAGTTCGGATGCTTTAATTAATGAAATAGGTGCTGGAGGTTTGAGTGGAAAACCTGTTAAAAATAAGTCCACCGCTGTAATTGCCTATTTACACAAAAAATCAAAAGGTGCTTTCCCAATTATTGGAGTGGGAGGAATATACTCTGCGGAAGACGCTTTAGAAAAACTAAATGCTGGGGCCTCATTAATTCAGATCTATTCTGGATTTATTTATGAAGGACCACAGTTAATAAAAGACATTTGCGAAGGCATCATAAAAAATAAATAAATGGCAGTACTACCATATAAAGATAAAGCAAGCAGTAAAAAAGAGCAGGTATCAGAAATGTTTGACAATATTTCTGGCAATTACGATCTTCTCAACCGCGTCTTAAGTGGCGGAATAGATATTTATTGGCGAAGAAAAGCCATGTCTCTTCTTAAAAAAGAGCAGACAAAACTTATCCTGGATATCGCTACTGGCACAGGCGATTTAGCCATAGAAGCCAACAAGCAATTAAAGCCAGAAAAGATTATTGGCGTTGATATATCTGAAGGTATGCTGAAATATGGCAGGTCAAAAATGGAGAAGCTTGGCCTTTCAGATAAAATAGAGCTCAGAATGGGTGATTCTGAGAAACTACTCTTTGACGACAATACATTTGACGCAGTTATCGTTTCATTTGGCGTAAGGAATTTTGAGAATTTAGCTAAAGGATTAGAAGACATGTGCCGTGTCACCAAACCTGGCGGAACATGCGTTGTTATAGAACTTTCCACTCCGAAGAGCTTTCCAATGAAACAGCTCTATGGTTTTTATTCTACCAAAATCCTTCCGATTATAGGAAAATTAGTTTCAAAAGATAACGCCGCTTACACTTACCTGCCAGAATCTGTAAAGGCATTTCCCGACGGAAATGATTTCTTAGAAATTTTCGAAAAAGCCGGATTTAAGCATGCTTTTTGCAAAACGCTTACTTTCGGTATCTGTTCTGTCTATGTTGGTAAAAAATAGATTATTCAAAATGCATAATAGGCTCGCCCTACGTTCTGTCCTAATATCAAAAAAAGGCTCATTAGCCCTTATCGTAAGATTTTGGATGATTGCAGCCTTCACTTTTTTAATCTCTCTACCCTCCTTCTCTCAGAACTCGAAGATTATTCATCAGGCAGATTATGATGCCAAGCCTATTAGGTTTGGATACTTTCTTGGGGTCACCATGAGTAATTACCGTGTAAAGTATAATCAGCTCTTTTTATCAAATGCCAACAATGAAATAATTTCATTGACATCGCCTGTAGATTATGGCATTAAAATGGGAGGCTTGATGAATTTTAACACCAGCGATAACTTTGATTTTAGAATTATGCCTACCGTGGCCATTTACGCTAAAAAATTACTTGTAAACCAAGATCCAGAAGCACTTCCTTCTAGAGAGCAAGCTTGGTTTGAACTGCCATTTCTGGTGCGGTACAAGTCTTTACGCCGTGACAACATGCGTATGAACGTATTTGCCGGAATGCGATTAGGTTTTGAAACCAATGCTGTAAACTTAGCTCGCAAGACCAAAATAGGAAAGACAGCGGGCATAAAAACTTCTGATTTAAGTGTGGAATATGGAGCTGGACTAGAGCTCTTCAGACAGTTCTTTAAACTCTCCCCTGAAATTCACTTCTCACATGGCATAAAAAACCTTGTAGACCCCGCTATAGGCAGCAACAACGTTTCTCCTTTAGCCGCACTGGATAGGTTAAACAGTCATGCAGTCACTTTCTATATTTTCTTCGAATAGCGGAAACTACCCTTTACCTTTAATTAAACTCATGAGCTCTTTGGCTTTTTCCAAGGAAGTCTCATATCGTCCAAGATCATCTGGAAGCACACCAGACTGCATAGAGACATCGGTTGCCTTCATGGGACTTTTTACCCAATCTTTTCCTGTGAAGTGTACAGCTTCTATACCCGCTTCGGTAAAAGCCAATACATTATTAGCACTCACGCCTGCCCCAGCCATTATTTGAATTTTACCCTTCCCTATTTCCTTTAACTTTTTCAATAATGGCAAGCCATCAATAGCCGCATTTTCTTGTCCTGAGGTTAATATTCTTTCAAAACCCAAATCAATAATTTGCTGAAGAGCAATGATTGGATCTTGGCACTGGTCAAACGCCCTATGAAAAGTAACTGGGAATGGTGCAGCCCAGGAAATAACATTAGAACAGAGATCTAAATCAACATTTCCGTCCGCAGTTAATGCTCCAAAAACAAATCCTGAAGGTTTTAGTTTTTTTATTGCTTTTATTTCATTAATTATGGTAAGCACTTCAGAATCGGAATAGCAAAAATCGCCACCCCGCGGCCTGATCATGACAAACGTTTTAGGAGCAATATTTTCCAAGACCAGTTCTATCAAGCCCTGAGATGGTGTAGTGCCTCCTTCTAGAAAACCGCCACAGAGCTCCACTCTTGTAACAGAGAGCTGATGAGCCACCAAGGCAGATTCTAGAGAGAAGCAGCAAATTTCCGTTTCTGTTGTCATTTTATAACCCGTGTAAGTTTCTGATTTTCAGTGTAATGCTAAAATATTTAATACTTAAGGCACTTTTTTTACAAAAATACGTTTTTCAATAAAAGTTTTTGATACTTTTGCAGCCAAATTCAGGAAATACACATTTAAACATAGTGAAATCATGTACTGGACTTTAGAATTAGTTTCTTACTTAGAAGACGCCCCATGGCCTGCATCAAAAGATGAATTGATTGACTTTTCAATTCGTTCTGGTGCACCTAATGAAGTTATGGAAAATCTATCTGAATTAGAAGACGATGGTCAGCCTTTTGAAAACATCGAAGAGATATGGCCTGACTACCCAACGAAAGATGACTTCTTCTTTAACGAAGATGAATATTAAATAAATATTGCATTGGTCTGACTAAGCCGTCACTTTTAAAGTGACGGCTTTTTTTGATGGGCAGTGACAAAACTAAAAAGAGGTCATCTAAAATTTAGATAACCTCTCTCAAATAGCTTTTTAAGCTCTTTTACTATTAAGCCGGCACTTCCAAACCTTTCATTAAAGAAACAAGATCTTTATCATTCACTTCTTTAATTCTATCCGCTAACTCTAAGAAATGCTCGTAAACTTCGTCGGCATCATTTTTAGCAATATTAAAACCTAATATCGCCAATCTATGTCTTAGAGCATGCCTTCCACTTCTTGCTGTTAAAACAATATCTGATTTATCAACCCCAACAGACTGAGGTGTCATTATCTCATAATTTTCGGCATGCTTTAAGAAACCATCTTGGTGTATCCCAGAAGAGTGAGCAAAAGCATTTCTTCCTACAATAGCCTTGTTAGACTGAACAGGCATACGCATGGTGTCTTCCACCAATTTACTAAGTGGGTAAAGCATTTCGCTTTTGATATTAGTATAACAGCCCAGTTCTTTATGTACCTTAAGTATCATAGCCACTTCTTCCAAAGAAGTATTTCCAGCCCTTTCTCCTATGCCATTAATCGTAACTTCCACTTGTCTTGCTCCAGCTTGTACACCAGCAATGGTATTGGCTGTAGCCATACCTAAGTCGTTATGACAATGCATTGACAATATAGCCTTATCTATATTTGGAACATTGTTCATCAAATAGTGAACTCTATCGTACATCACCGATGGCAACAAATATCCTGTAGTATCTGGTAAGTTAACCACCGTGGCACCTGCCTTAATAACGGCCTCCGTAAGTCTCGCTAAAAACTCCAAATCTGCACGTCCAGCATCTTCAGCATAAAACTCTACATCTTCCACAAAGGTCTTAGCAAATTTTACTGCTTCTACTCCTCTTTCTAGAATTTCATCCCGATTGCTACTGAACTTATGCTTAATATGAATATCTGAAGAACCTATCCCAGTATGGATTCTAGGTCTTCTGGCATGTTTAAGTGCTTCAGCAGCCACCTCTATGTCATTTTTCACCGCTCTTGTGAGTCCACAAACCGTGGCATTCTCCACTACCTTCGAAACTGCCACGACAGATTTAAAGTCTCCTGGACTGGACACCGGAAACCCGGCTTCAATGATATCCACACCTAAATCATCTAGCCTTTTGGCAATCATTACCTTCTCATCAATATTCAGTTGACAGCCAGGAACCTGCTCTCCATCACGCAATGTGGTATCAAAAATGTATATCTGCTTGCTCATTGTAATAAATCTTTCAGAACTAATTTCGTTTAAAGAACTATACAAAAATAGGAGATACCGAAGGTCATTTATAATTTTACGACTCAATCAAAGG
The DNA here is from genome assembly GCF_055134445.1 of Arcticibacterium sp. Lineage (NCBI taxonomy): Bacteria > Pseudomonadati > Bacteroidota > Cytophagia > Cytophagales > Leadbetterellaceae > Arcticibacterium > Arcticibacterium sp. The sequence continues at coordinate 18,670 of NZ_JBSRVI010000180.1, read as the reverse complement.
CAAATAGGAATAATATGCTAAATCGGACTTCAGATACTGAAATATTATTCTAGCCATATCCCTTAATATTCCTACTTTTACGTCGAAATTTACGCCAAAGACAATAACATAACAGTTTATGTACAAAAAAACCAAAATTGTAGCAACCGTAGGCCCCGCCTCAGAAAGTGAAGAGATGTTGCTTAAACTGGCAAATGCCGGAGTAAATGTATTTAGATTAAACTTCTCTCATGGTGACCACCAAGAGCATTTAACTAGATTAGAAAGAATAAGAAAGATCAATAAAGAGCATAATCTAAAATGTGCCATTCTTCAAGATTTACAAGGGCCAAAAATTAGAGTTGGTGAAATGGAAGGCGGCAACGCTGGAGTGGAACTCATAGAAGGCAATCAGTTTATCTTCACTAATGACACGGTAGTAGGAAACGCCGAAAGAGTGAGTACTCCTTACAAAGGCATGTACCAGGATGTGAAGATAGGTGAGCGTATTCTTATGGATGATGGTAAACTAGAAGTAAAGGTTGTTGCCATTGATACAGAAAAGCAAGAAGTAATTACGGAAGTAGTTTACGGAGGTCTTTTGAAGCAAAAGAAAGGAGTTAACCTACCGAACACGAATATTTCTCAGCCTTCTGTAACAGAAAAAGACTGGAAAGATTTAGAGTTTGGTCTTAAGCATGATGTAGATTGGATAGCTCTTTCTTTCGTGAGAACTGCTAAAGAAATTATTGACATAAAAGAATACATCAAAAGCAAAGGAAGCTCTGCCAAGGTAATCGCCAAAATAGAGAAACCAGAAGCTATTGAGAACATGGACTCTATCATTGAGGCCGTTGATGCCATCATGGTAGCTCGTGGAGATTTGGGTGTTGAAATGCCAGGTGAAGAGGTGCCAATCATCCAAAAGGAATTGGTAAGAAAATGTAACTTAGCCGCCAAGCCTGTTATTGTAGCTACGCAAATGCTAGAAAGCATGATTGACAATCCTCGTGCCACTAGAGCAGAGATTGGTGATGTAGCTAACGCCGTTTGGGATGGTGCAGATGCAGTGATGCTTAGTGGTGAATCTGCCGCGGGTAAATACCCATTATTGGCTGTTCAGACCATGGCCAAAACCATCGAGCAAGTTGAATTGAACGCTCAAAAAGAAGATTTATATTTTAAACACCACACACGTGTTACCCGTGCAGATTACCAGTCTGAAGACAAGGATAACGATAACGTGATTATGATGGGCTGTAGACTTGCCAGAGATTTAGATGTTAAAGCCATTATTGGTTATACGACTTCTGGATATACAGCAGTTAGATTATCTCACCACAGACCAAAAGCAAACATTTATATTTTCACATCTAACCCTAAATTGCTAACGCAATTAAGTCTTTACTCTGGTGTGGAAGTTTTCTCTTCTGAAAGAATGCCTAACAACCACGAGAATAATCTGGTAGATGCGGCTATGAACTTCCTTATAGAAGAAGGCAAACTAGAAAAAGGAGACAAGTTTATTAATACGCTAAGCGTGCCTTTATTGGCCGACAATCGTACAAATACCGTTAGACTTAGCGTTGTGAGCTAATTCTTTTCTTTTTAAGAATAACATAAAAGCCTTGATTCAGGAGAATCAAGGCTTTTTCATTTTCTAAGTAAAAGTATTGCACGTCTAAGGAGTTTGCGTCAATTCACATTTTTAATAGAACAAATCCTTAAATTGAACATTCAACCGTTCTAACAAACCCAGAAAATGAAACAATACTTCTTAGTCCTCCTACCGATTCTGCTATTCTCTTGCAGCCCTGAAGAAAGCAAAACAGACAAACTCCCTAGAATAGCGATTGCAGGATTGGCCATAGAGTCCAGTACATTTTCGCCTGCCCTTTCTGACGAAGCCACATTTAGAGCCAAATACGAGAACGAAATCTTTGACATTTATCCATTCTTCGCCAAAGATTCCATTTTAAGAAACGAGGCAGAATGGGTTCCTACACTTATCGGAAGGGCTATTCCTGGAGGAGCGGTAACCAAAGAGGCCTACGAGTCTTTGGTCACGCAAACACTAGAATCACTAAAAAAAGGGTTGCCTTACGATGCCGTTTTCTTTGACATTCATGGAGCCATGAGTGTCGTAGGACTAGACGATCCTGAAGGAGATTTCATCGTCCGAATTAGAGAAGTTATTGGCAAAGAGCCCATCATTTCCACTTCTATGGATTTGCATGGCAATGTATCAGAACGTTTGGCACAAAACACAGACCTCATAACATGCTACCGTATGGCACCACACGAAGATGCCATGGACACGAAAAGAAGAGCTGTAGCCAATCTTGTTGACAGATTAAAAAGCGGAAAAGGTAAACCAAAGTTTAAAGCGTGGATTCCTGTGCCAATTCTTCTTCCGGGAGAAAAAACAAGTACCAGAGTAGAACCTGCCAAATCAATCTATGCCGCTATAGATCCTATAACCAAAAAAGAAGGAATAATTGACGCCGCCATATGGGTAGGTTATGCTTGGGCCGACGAGCCTAGAAATCATGCTGTCGTGATGGTAACCGGAGATGATGAGCAAGCGGTAAGTGAATCTGCCGAAGCATTAGCAAAAAGCTTTTGGGATGCCAGAAACGAATTTGATTTTGTATCACCAGTGGGTTCTTTAAAAGAAAGCCTAGATTTAGCGGTTAATAGTACCAAGCATCCTTTTTTAATCAGCGACTCAGGCGACAACCCTACCGCAGGAGGGGCGGGAGATGTAACATGGACTTTAAAAGAAATATTGGATAGACCTGAATTCAAATCTGAGAAGGGCCCCAGCTTAATTTATGCATCCATACCGGGGCCAGAATTAATAGCAGCCGCTATAAAAGCCGGCGTAGGTGGAAAAGTAGATGCAATGGTTGGTGCACAAGTGGACCACAGATTTGCCCCGCCTGTAAGATTAGTTGGAACCGTTGAAGCTATTGACGACCAAGACAAAACAGCAGAAGTAGCGGTGGTGGTGAAAGTAGGTTCTGTCAAAGTTATTGTTACCAAGAAAAGGAAGCCTTACCACTACGTGAAAGACTTTACGAATCTAGGTTTGAACCCAAAAGAAACAGACATTGTAGTCGTAAAAATAGGTTACTTAGTGCCCGAACTTTATGACTTGAGAGCCGATTGGATTATGGCTTTAACTCCAGGTGGTGTTAACCAAGACTTGGAAAAACTAGATTATAAAAGGATAAAAAGACCGATGTTCCCATTAGACAAGAACATGGATATCCCTCATTTATCAACACAGCTTATTCCGTCTTCCGATAAGTAAAAGTATTAGCGATTAAGCAAAGACCTTACAAAGGTGGTTAGCATCCAAAGTCCGTTTTCAAAGTGGTCATTATTATTAATGACCACATCTGCGGTCTTTTTGGTAGGCTTGATAAACTTTTCGTATGTTGGCCTTACATGGTTTTCCCATCTATAAAGCACATCTTCCATATCATAACCTCTAACCTCATTGTCACGTTTAATCCTACGCTTAATTTTCACCTTTTCTCTGGCATCAATAAATACCTTAAGATCTAAAAGTTCCGATAACATTGGTTCATAAAAAACGAATAAACCTTCCACCACAATGATGGGAGCGGTTTTATGCACAAGCGTTTCGGGAACAACGGTAGGGTTATTAAATGTATATTCTACATGTTCGACCGTTTCTCCTTTTATTAAACTTTTAATATGCTCCGAATAAAGTTCAAAGTTTATACATTCGGGTAAGTCGTAATTTTCAATATCATTGGTATCTCGAGGAATCTCCTTATTAATACGATAATAATTATCTTGAGAAATAAGACAGACCTCATTTTCCGTAAAATCTTTCAATAAACTTTTAAGAAAAAAAGTTTTGCCGGAGGCACTACCCCCAGTTATACCAATTACAAAAGGTTTTTTACGTTGATCACTAGATTGAATTTCAGCCATTTTAAATCTAATTTCCCAGAAGTTTTTATGTTAATGAAGATACACTGTGATATGAAATCACAGTGCTCATTTCGTAATTATCTCTAACCCAGCCGCAAAACTAATAAATCCCAGTGGTTTATGCTTTTTAAAGCCCCTCTTTATAGATAGAAATGTTCTTTTCTCCTGTTGATTTCATAAATCCCCTATACATACCTTTCGTATTAAAAGGCATGGCAATGTTCCCTTTTTTATCAATAGCAATAATTCCACCGGTACCTCCACGCTTCACCAACTTATTCATAACTACTTCGTCCGCTGCTTGTTCAAGACTTAAATTTTTATACGCCATTAAAGCAGAAATGTCATATGCCACCACCGATCTTATAAAGTACTCCCCATGTCCTGTAGCAGACACCGCACAGGTTTCGTTATTGGCATAAGTTCCTGCTCCTATAATGGGACTATCCCCTACTCTATTCCATCTTTTGTTTGTCATTCCTCCCGTAGATGTTCCTGCTGCCAAGTTACCCTGCTTATCCAAAGCCACACAGCCTACCGTTCCAAATTTGTAATCTTCAGGCACACTATAGTTAAAAGAAGACTTCTTAGGTTTCTCATCAGAATGGTCTAATTCGATGGCATCTTTCTTTATGGCATTTTGAAGGGAATTCCATCGTCTTTCGGTAAAAAAGTAAGAGCTATCGACTATTTCTAAGCCTTGCTCTTTGGCAAACTCTTCTGCACCCTTCCCTGCCAACAACACATGTTCAGATTTTTCCATAACGGCTCTAGCTGCCAATATTGGGCTCTTAATGTTACCTACACCAGCTACCGCCCCAGCACTAAGATCTTTTCCATCCATAATGGAAGCGTCTAGTTCATTTTTCCCTTCGTGCGTAAAGACCGCTCCCTTGGCGGCATTAAATAAGGGAGAGCTTTCCATTACTTGAATAGCTTTTACTACAGCATCCAAGGCTGATTTCCCATTTTCAAGCTCTTTATAACCTGCTGTCAAAGCTTCATCTAGTGTCACTTGATAAGCCTTTTCCATTTCTGGACTTAGGTTTTCTCTGGTGATAGTTCCTGCTCCACCATGAATCACAAGTGCAAAGTTTTCTTGAGCCGAAAGCTGACTTAGGAAGAAATAAAACACGATCACTAATTTTTTCATACTTAATTTGTTATTTAAATAAAGAGCGGTCGGTTTTATTCTATGCAAAATATTCAAGAAAACAATCTAAAAGAAATTTCAATCTCAATTTTAGGATCTGGCTGGTTGGGTTTGCCTTTAGGCAAACAATTATCATCCAAAGGATATACGGTTTGTGGGAGCACAACCTCTCCAGAGCGACTAATTGAGATTTCAGAAAATGGTAGTTCTCCTTTCCTTATTAATTTGGATACCAAAGAGTTAGATCCCAGATTCTTTGATTCTAATATCCTAGTCGTTTGCTTCCCTCCAAGATTAAGATCCCAGGGCGAAGAACAATATTGGGCTCAGCTAGAAACCCTGGCTCAAATTTTAAAAAGGAATAAAGAAACCAAAATCCTATTCACCAGCAGTTCTTCTGTCTATAATTCAGAAAATAGAGCAATGAAAGAAAAGGATGTCAACGTAAAAAACCCCTTATATAAAGCCGAAGAAATATTAAGAAGTCAATTCTCCGATAGATTGACCATTCTTAGACTCAGTGGATTAATGGGATATGGAAGAATACCATGTAAATATTACGCAGGTAAAAAAGGTTTAACAAATGGCAGTACGCCAGTTAATTATATTTTTAGGGATGATGTCATTGGTATTATTGAAGAAATCATTGCGAAAAACATCTGGAACCAAACATTGAACGTCACTGCTCCAAAGCACCCTTCCCGAAAAGAAGTTATGGCTGCCTGCTGCCAAACTCAAGAATTTGAAGAGCCTGAATTTATTGAATCAGAAAAAGAAGAAGCTTACAAAATTATTAATGGAGAAAAACTTGAAACGCTTCTTAATTATAATTTCCTATACCCAAACCCTTTAGGATTTCCATATTAAGGATGTGAACACATATTCCTGTGCAATCTCCAATTATAAAAATAGGCCGCAGCCATACTTACGGAGCTTAAAGAAAGTAAAAGGTGATTGTGAATAAAAAGACTAAATAAAACAGTTATCAAAAAGGAGAATCCAAGAAAAGCAAGCGGCCATACATTATCGTGGTGCTTATAATCTTTTAAAAGCACAAAAAAGCCTATAACCAAACTTAGGCCTATCAAAACCATCTCCACCTTTTCATTAAAAAAACTAGTCCCCAAAAGAGGAATAGCGATCAAAAGAAAGGGCATAGCCAAACAATGAATTGCACATACAAAGGAAAGGCTCAAGCCTACTTTATGCAATATGTGCGAATGTTTCTGAATAAATTTTTTCATTTCCTAATTCATAAATGCAACAGCGATGCAAAAGTAATACCAAATGCAACAATATTGCAAAAAGAAACGCATTCTTTTAATAATCCAAGTGCTACAAAGAAAAATCTTTTTATTCAATAGTATGCTTGCATAACAATTTGAAAGTTGATAATTTTACAACAGTATGCTAGCATACCTTTTCAAAATGGAATATAACAATCGACTCAATCGCAATATTTCTAAAGTAAGCAAACTTCCAAAGGTTTTCATACCATGGATGTTGGATAGAGCCATTGGCAATGTGGTCAAGTTTGTCGGCACTGCTGGAATACATTTTGAAGAGATGACATGTCAAAAGGTCGTAGTTATACTTCATAACAATAAAAAAGTCCAGAATCATGTTGGACAAATACACGCTGCCGCCACCACACTTTTAGCAGAAACTGCTACGGGTATGGTGGTTGGTATGAATATCCCAGACGACAAGCTTCCTTTAATAAAGGACTTAAGTGTTAACTTTATAAAGAGAAGTCAAGGAGCTCAAAAAGCAGTGGCTGAGTTAACTCATGAGCAAATTGAACAAATACGAAATGACGAAAAAGGAAACCTCAGCGTTCCTTTAAGAGTTACAGATGAAACAGGACTAGAAGTGATTCAAGCCACCATGAACTGGGCTTGGATTCCTAAGAAATAAATAGATAATTAAATATCACAATGAATAGAAAAATAAACAAAGTAGCCGTATTGGGTGCAGGTATAATGGGAAGCAGAATAGCTCTTCATTTTGCCAATATTGGCTGTCAGGTTTTATTGCTTGATATGGTTCCAAGAGAACCTAATGATGCCGAGAAAGCTAAAGGACTAGACACCAATTCCCCACATGTTAGAAACAGAATTGTAACAGACCTTTTTACTGCTGCGGTAAAAGGAAAACCAAATTCTACTTACGATAATGATGTTTTTAAAAGAGTTTCTCTAGGAAACTTTGATGACGACATGGTTAAAATAAAAGATGTTGACTGGATCATAGAAGTTGTTGTAGAAAGATTGGACATCAAAAAAATCATATACGAAAAAGTAGAAGCTCATAGAAAACCTGGAACGCTGGTGAGTTCTAATACTTCAGGAATTCCAATTCACCTGATGTCTGAAGGCAGAAGCGAAGACTTTCAGAAACATTTCTGTGGCACCCACTTTTTCAATCCACCTAGGTATTTAAGGCTATTGGAAATAATTCCTGGCCCAAAAACAGACCAAGCAATCATAGATTTCCTAATGCACTATGGAGACCTATACTTAGGAAAGCAAACGGTATTATGTAAAGACACCCCTGCTTTCATAGCCAACCGTCTGGGTATCTATGCCATGGTTCAGACCATAAGAACTGCCGAAGAGATGGGCCTTACGGTAGAACAAGTAGATAAATTAACAGGCCCAGTGGTGGGTCGTCCTAAATCTGGTTCATTCAGATTATCGGATGTAGTTGGATTAGACACCACCGTAAATGTTTGTAATAACTTAAAAGCAACACTTACCAATGACGAGTCGTCTTCCGCGTTTGAGCTTCCTCCTATTATGGCCAGCCTCATGGAAAAAAAATGGCTTGGAGATAAAACCGGTCAGGGCTTTTACAAGAAAACGAAAGATGAAAAAGGCAGAACTGAAATTTTAGCTCTAGACTTCAAAACATTAGATTATAGACCTACCGAAAAAGTTAAGTTTGCCACTTTAGACGCTACCAAAAGTATCGACAGACTTGGAGATAGATTTAGTGTACTCTTAGCAGGAAAAGATATCGCTGGAGCGTTCTATAGAAAAACGCTTACAGATAGTTTCAAATATGCCACTTTAAGAATCCCAGAAATTGCAGACGAGTTATTTAGAGTAGATGACGCTGTCAAAGCTGGATTCGGATGGCAAATGGGTCTTTTTGAAACAGCAGATGCCGTAGGGGTTAAGAAATTTGTAGAAATAGCCGAAACAGAAGGCAACAAACCAGCAGCTTGGGTATATGATATGCTAGCAGCCGGAAATGATTCTTTCTATAAGATTGAAGACGGTAAGAGACTCTATTTTGATATCCCTTCAAAATCTTATAAAGTAATTCCTGGAACAGAATCTTTCATTATCCTAGACAACATCAGAAAAACAAATGTTGTATGGAAAAATGCAGGCTCTTCTATCTTTGATCTTGGTGATGGAATTTTAGGCGTAGAATTCCACTCTAAAATGAACACCTTTGGAGCAGAGGTTATAGAAGGACTTACCAAAGCCTATGACATGGCAGAAAAAGACTACCAAGGTCTTGTAGTAGGTAACGATAGCCACGAAGCATTTTCTGCTGGGGCAAACTTAGCCATGTTATTTATGTATGCCGTTGAGCAAGAGTTTGATGAAATCAATATGATGATTGCTCAGTTCCAACAAACCATGATGAGAGCTAGATATTCTAGCATTCCAGTAGTTACTGCCGCTCATTCATTGGTACTTGGCGGTGGATGTGAACTCAACCTTCACGCAGATAAAGTAGTGGCAGCTGCCGAAACCTATATGGGATTAGTAGAAGTAGGTGTAGGTGTCATTCCAGGTGGTGGTGGAACCAAAGAAATGGCCCTTAGATGCTCAGATATGTATAAGCCTGGAGACTCTGAATTAAATGTATTGCAAGCCGCTTTTATGAATATAGCTCAAGCTAAAGTTTCTGGCTCTGCTCATGAAGCCATGGCCATGAATTATATCAAAGAAGGTCGCGATCAAATCGTACTTAACAGATCTAGGTTAATAGCGGAAGCCAAACAGGCAGCAGTGGAACTGGCAGAAAACGGATACACGATGCCTTCAAAAAGAACGGATATCAAAGTTCAAGGGAAAGCGGGTATAGCTTTATTTAAGGCCGGAATTAGATCCATGAGACTATCCAATTACATATCAGACCATGATGCTTTAATCGCGGACAAGCTCGCTTATGTAATCTCTGGTGGTGATTTAAGTTACGCACAGAATGTAACTGAAGATTACTTATTGGATCTAGAACGTGAGGCATTCTTAAGCTTAGTAGGTGAAAGAAAAACCATGGAAAGAATGCAAGGTTTATTAACCACAGGTAAGCCACCGCGTAATTAAACACTAACAGAATCTAGACTTAAACAAAGAAAAAATGAAAGCATATATTGTTAAAGGATATAGAACAGCCGTAGGAAAGGCTGGTCGAGGTGGATTTAGATTTACCAGACCAGATGACTTAGCGGCAGAAAATATTAAATACTTATTAGCCCAAGTTCCTGAATTAGATCCCTCAAGAGTAGATGATTTAATAGTTGGAAATGCCGTACCAGAAGCCGAACAAGGAATGCAGATGGCTAGATATATTTCTCTATTGTCAATGGGAGTAGCTGTTCCCGGTGTTACTATTAATAGGTATTGTGGTTCAGGAATTGAAGCCATTGCCATGGCTGCCGGTAAGATTAACACAGGTATGGCTGACTGTATCATAGCAGGAGGAACAGAATCTATGTCTATGGTTCCCACCATGGGATGGAAAACAGCTCTTAATTATGAAATCGCAAAAGACAACCCAGACTATTATCTAGGCATGGGTTTGACTGCCGAGCAGGTAGCTCAGGATTATAAAATTTCTCGCGAAGCCCAAGATGAGTTTGCTTATCAATCGCATATGAAAGCTTTAAAGGCTCAAGCTGAGGGTAAATTTGATGAAGAGATAGTTCCTATCACCGTTACTGAAACTTACTTTGACGCCAATTCAGGTAAAAAGAAAACCAAAGAAAGTATCATTAAAAAAGATGAAGGACCAAGACCGGGAACAAGTGTGGAAGCACTAGCGAATCTAAGACCGGTATTTGCTGCCAATGGTAGTGTAACCGCAGGAAACTCTTCGCAAACTTCCGACGGTGCGGCTTTTGTCATCGTAATGTCTGAAAAAATGGTAAAGGAATTAAACCTAGAGCCTGTAGCTCAAATGCTCGCTTATGCCGTAGCAGGTTGTGACCCAAGAATAATGGGAATAGGACCGGTTTACGCTGTACCCAAAGCACTCAAGCAAGCTAACTTAAGCTTAAAAGATATTGACCAAGTAGAACTGAACGAAGCTTTTGCTTCTCAAGCTCTAGCAGTAGTTCAAGAATTGGGCATTGACCCAGCTATACTAAATCCAAATGGGGGTGCCATTGCACTTGGACATGCCTTAGGTTCTACAGGAGGTAGACTTACCGTTCAAATATTGAATGAAATGAGAAGAAGAAATCAAAAATATGGTCTTGTAACAGCTTGTGTAGGAGGTGGACAAGGAGTAGCTGGTATTTATGAACTATTAAAGTAAGATTGATTGATTCCTACAAATCCACTAGCCTGAGACAATGTCTCAGGCTTTTTTATGGTATTTCTAACGAATAAACTGGCTTTCTATCTTACCAACTCTAAGTATCCTTTGTAGCTAAAGACTTCTTGGTTCTCTTCTAACCTGTTAAACTGAACCTTTATAAGGTAGTAATAAGTGCCTACTGATAGCTCATTACCATTACTTCCTACGCCGTCCCAGCTTAAACTTTGTCCCGTTCCTTCCGCTACTAAAAGTCCCTGTCTATTATAAATTTCATAACTGATAGACTTAATAAAAGCAGGACAATTCATGGGCTGAAAAGTATCATTTCTACCATCACCATTTGGCGAAAAGAAGTTTGGAAATGATATCTTATTGCAGTTATCTGCACAAACCATATTACTTGGCTCACTCTCTACACCTAGAATACTTACAGCTGTGACATAATAACAACCCGCAAAGCCATCTACAGCATTTTTGATATGTTCATAACGTCTGGCCGTTCCTTCTGTAATGCCAATTTGCTCAAAATTACCGTCTGCAAAACGTGAATAATAAACATTATATCTTATTAAATCCTTTCTACAATTTACTCCACCTACATTTTCAGGAGTACTCCAATTAATTTTATTCGTAAAAGCGTTGGATCCGCAGAAAGCTTCTTGAGAAAGATTTTCGCAATCCACTTGATCCATATTTATCACTAAAGGACATGGTGGCGTTCTATCAGCAGCAGACATACAAAACTCTTGAGAATTGTTCTCTAGAAGCCCAAAAGAGGCCGCCTCATTTCCATATATGCCCACAGTCATTACTTTATAGCAGTATTCAATATTGTTTTCCAATACTATAGACTGGTCGCCATCTGCTAAATATTTATCCTCTCCTTTATCTGTATAAGAATAAGTATTTGGCCCCTTAACATCTACAGCCCCTATCGCATTAAATACACCCGGATTATTTTTATCTTCTCTATAAACCAAATGCGTTTGATTATCATTTGACCAAGGGGTATTTGCCTCCCATGAAAGTTGAATTTGTTTGTCGTCTGGAGTCCCTTTTAATCTGACAGAAGTTGCCGCTGGTGCCTCACCCATAAGTTTACCTCCTTCATAATAAAAGGCTAACTTATATTTATAAACCAACTCTTGCGTATTTAAACCCGTATCATTAAAAATGGTATCCGGCTGGGTTCCCAAAGTTGTATTAATCGAGGCAATCTCTACGAATTTATCTCCACCTAAACCTTGGGTTCTAAGAAGCTTGTAAGAATAAGGGCCTTTAAAGTCTACCGTATCCAAGCCAATTGGTCTTGACCACTTCACCATTATTTCTCCTTGCTGGAGAGCTGTTTCATGAACATCCACATGCGTAATTACAGGAACCCTTTTGGGCAACTCACTACCGATACAAAACTCCGTGGAAGGTGAGCTCTTCATGGTATTGAACTCCGAAACACCTATTTCAGAAACCAATCTATAACTATAAATTTGGCCATTTTCAGCATTTTTATCTACAAAAGTGGTATCACCAAGATCTACTTCACCAATCTTAACATAATTCCAAGAGTCTGGCATTCCTTGAGCACAAACCCCCGGATTTAAACCACTACAGCCAGATTTTCTATAAACCAGAATTTTCCCTCCTCTGGTACACTTGGGGTATAACTGCCAACTTAAAGACACGCCCTCCTCTATTTCCTTACCAGTCAATCCTCTTGGCCTTTGAGGGTTAATATTTATTTTTATGGTTTTAATATCCACCAGCTGTGTTACAAATCTTCCAGGCAAATCTTCTACTTTGAATAGCACATCATAAGACTGTTCTCTTACGTGTGCACAGTTTGTTTGCCAAGTAAACTTGCCTGAAATAGGCGAAACATTATTGCTACCAGAAGGGCTAGAAAAACTAGCGGCCTCGTCTGCTATAAATCTCTTAAAAGTCCCATTATTATCTAGGTTATAAACACCGCCGTTTGTCGTTAACCTTAAACCTTGATCTGCATTTTTATCCGTGGCTATAACCTCAAATTCTATTAAATCACCCGCTTCTACACAAAAATCACTTGGTACTTCTAGTTCCGGTCGTTTATTGTTAGTTTCTACAACAATAATCTGCATATCACGTACTATTACCCCTATCCTAGCATAAGTACCATCTGGAGCTTTTCGCCATTCTTCAATAATAAAGGCTACATTATATTGACCTATTTTCTGAGGAGCATCCCAGGTCAAGTCTCCCGTTCTAGCGTCTATCTTAAAAGTTGCGGGCCCTGTTCCAGCCTCATTTCTTATTGGAGCAGTGCCCACTGTGCTTGGATCTAAATAACCCTTAATAGCTCCGCCAATACCATTACCTTCTTGTCTGTCCTCCATCGGAATAGATAATTTATAAGCAAGACTATCACCATCTATGTCGAAAGCTCCTGGGTTATGAATAAATTTAACACCCACGGCTGCAGAGTCAATCGGTATATTCAAAAGCACAGGCGTGCTATTAAGTCCAAACGCAGAGTTTATAAATAAGGTAGTCTGCACAAAAAACGTAATATCGTCTGAAGGCTGAGGTAGGTTTATTGTGTTCTCATTTCTATTTGGTATACCACAACTGACCTTATATATACCAGGGCCAGGAAATGTCACGGTAGTGACGTACGTATTTCTTACCGTTGTAGGGCTTATTAGCACCTTCTCTCTTCTTGGTACTTTATAACTAACTACACCATTATTTAAAAAACCTGGATAGAAGTCTACGTCCTCTTGAGCCTCATTGGCACTTTTTCCACCTACTTCATCGGTATAGGTGGTGAGTGTAATTCTATAAGTTAAAGATGTATTTGAAATTCTTTCGGCGGTTATTTCTCCTGCCCTTAAGTGTGTAGCTTGAGCTTGATTAGTGCAAATAATCAGAACCAGGAGGAGGAAAAAGGATAAATATCTATTCATGCAGTTTGTAAGAATCATATATATATACTGTAAATAACGCATCTACCGCTTCAATATTCACATACAAAAGAATATATGGACAGTTTTTTTCAAATATATCAAAACAAATACATTTTACAGCCTTATGGAACCGATTGCATATTGAAAGAAAAAAAATCAAAAATTTGCCTTTTGATATTACACTTTTTATTGGTTCTAAACTGTTTGGTACTTACTTTTGAGCTCGATTCTTGTACTATTCTAAGTATGAGAGGTTTCTATAATTGACCAAAATAAATAATCACTTTATGTCTTGGCTTACCAAAACATTAAATAGCTCAATCGGAAAAAAAGTACTTATGGCTCTGACTGGGCTTTTTCTTTGTACTTTCCTTATCATTCATTTGGTAGGTAACCTCCAACTATTTAAAGATGACGGCGGATACGCCTTCAACACTTACACCGTTTTTATGACTAGCAATCCGCTAATCAAAACCGTTTCTTACCTGTTATATACATCTATTTTATTTCATGCGTTCTGGGGTCTATATCTGGAATTTCAAAATAGAAAAGCAAGACCAACGGGTTATGCCATGTCAAAAAACCAAGGGTCTTTCGCTAGTAAAAAAATGGCCATACTAGGAACAATCGTTCTAGTTTATTTAGCTGTTCATATGGGAGATTTTTGGTATGAATACAAATTTGGGCACCTTCCTTATGTGGGTTACACTGAAAACCTAGCTTCTGGAGAAATGACTTCAATTGAGTCGCTTTCTTCGGATTACACACAACATGTAAAAATGTTAGAAACTTTTAACGAGGCTGAGGGTACAAAAACTACGGTAGTAAAAGATTTATACGCCGAGGCTGAAGAGTCCTTTTCAAACCCGCTTCTTGTGCTTTTCTATGTGTTATCTATGGCTGCCTTAGGCTTTCATTTATTACACGGTTTTCAAAGTGGCTTCCAAACCTTAGGACTTAACCATCCTAAATATACCCCATTAGTGAAAAAATTGGGAACATGGATTTTTGCCATTCTCATTCCATTGGCATTTGCGGCCATACCAGTTTATTTTCTAATCAAATAATTTAAAAAAGATAGAAATCATGGCAAATTTTAAATTAGATGCCAAAATTCCTGAAGGCCCAGTGGCCGACAAATGGACATCTTATAAAGATAAAATCAATCTTGTAAACCCAGCCAACAAGCGTTCTATTGACGTTATTGTGGTGGGGACTGGATTAGCAGGTGGTTCTGCTGCTGCTACATTAGCAGAACTTGGATATAACGTAAAAGCATTTTGTTACCAAGATTCTCCTAGAAGAGCTCACTCTATTGCCGCTCAAGGTGGAATTAACGCAGCCAAAAATTATCAAGGTGACGGTGACTCAAACTATAGATTATTTTACGATACCGTAAAAGGAGGAGATTACCGTTCAAGAGAAGCTAACGTTTATCGTTTGGCTGAGGTCTCTGGTAACATTATTGACCAATGTGTGGCTCAAGGTGTTCCTTTTGCTAGAGATTACGGTGGACTTTTAGATAATCGTTCTTTCGGTGGTGTTTTGGTTTCAAGAACATTTTACGCCAAAGGTCAAACAGGTCAGCAGCTTCTTTTAGGTGCTTATTCTGCCATGAACCGCCAGATAGCTCGTGGTAAAATTCAAATGTATAACCGTCACGAAATGCTAGATTTAGTAATCGTAGATGGTAAAGCAAGAGGAATTATAGCCAGAAACCTTGTTACTGGAGAAATAGAAAGACATTCAGCTCATGCGGTTGTTATTGCCAGTGGTGGATACGGAAACGTTTATTTCCTTTCTACAAACGCCATGGGGTCTAACGTAACGGCCGGTTGGAAAATACATAAGAAAGGAGCATTCTTCGCAAACCCTTGTTATACTCAAATTCACCCTACTTGTATTCCTAGGTCTGGAGACTATCAGTCTAAACTGACACTGATGTCTGAGTCCTTAAGAAACGATGGTAGAATCTGGGTTCCTAAAAACATGGATGATGTGCTTGCTATTAGAGAAGGACGTTTGAAACCAACCGAAATTGCAGAAGAAAACAGAGATTACTACTTAGAAAGAAGATATCCTGCATTCGGAAACTTAGTTCCAAGAGATGTAGCTTCTAGAGCTGCGAAAGAAAGATGTGACGCTGGATACGGTGTAAACGAAACGGGAGAAGCCGTTTACTTAGACTTCAAATCTGCCATAGAAAGATATGGTAAAGAACAAGCCATGATTCATGGTCTTAAAGATGCTTCCGCAGAAAAAATCATAGATTTAGGTACGGAGGTAATCAGATCTAAATATGGTAATCTTTTCCAAATGTATGAGAAGATTGTAGATGAAAATCCATATGTAACACCAATGATGATTTATCCTGCGACCCATTATACTATGGGAGGCGTTTGGGTAGATTATAATCTGATGACGACTATCCCTGGATGTTACTGTATTGGCGAAGCTAACTTCTCTGACCACGGAGCTAACAGACTTGGAGCCTCCGCATTAATGCAAGGTTTGGCAGACGGATACTTCGTTCTGCCGTATACCATAGGCCATTACCTATCTAATGATATTAGAACAGGTCCTATCTCTACGGACTCACCTGAGTTTGAAGAAGCAGAAAACGCTGTCAAAGAGAAGCTTGACTTTTTCGTAAACAATAAAGGAACTCACTCTGTAGACCACTTCCATAAAAAACTTGGAAAAGTAATGTGGGATAAAGTAGGTATGGCCAGAAATAGAGAAGGTTTATTGGAAGCTATATCAGAAATAAAAGCCATTAGAGAAGACTTCTGGAAAAATGTTAGTGTACCTGGTATGGCAAACGACATGAACCCTGAACTAGAAAAGGCCAACAGAGTAGCCGATTTCTTAGAGCTTGGAGAATTGTTCGCAAAAGATGCATTAGAAAGAAATGAATCCTGTGGTGGTCACTTCCGTGAAGACTATCAAACAGAGGATGGTGAAGCATTGAGAGATGATGTAAACTATGCTTATGTAGCAGCATGGGAATACAAAGGAGAGCCTTCTGAGGCCGTATTACACAAAGAAGAATTAGAATTTAAAGACATCGAGCTAAAAACACGCTCGTACAAATAATACTCAGCATGGATTTAACACTGAAAATTTGGAGACAAAAAAATGCCGAAGATAAAGGTGGTATTGTAGATTACAATGTAACCGATATCTCTGGGCACATGTCTTTCTTGGAAATGATGGATGTCCTTAACGAAAAGCTTGTTAGCCAGGATGAGGAACCAGTGGCATTTGACCACGACTGTAGAGAAGGTATTTGTGGCTCATGTTCATTGCATATCAATGGCGAACCTCATGGACCAGATAGTGGCACCACCACTTGTCAGCTTCACATGAGAAGATTCAAAGACGGCGATGAGATTTATATTGAACCTTTTAGAGCTAAAGCATTTCCTGTCATTAAGGATTTAATGGTAGATAGATCTGCTTTTGATAGAATTCAACACGCAGGTGCTTACATCTCTGTAAATACTTCTGGTAATACGCAAGACGCCAACGCTATTCCTATTCCAAAAGCAGATGCCGACAAAGCCTTCGACGCTGCCACTTGTATTGGCTGTGGGGCTTGTGTTGCCTCTTGTAAAAATGCTTCTGCCATGCTATTTGTTTCTGCTAAAATTTCTCAGTTTGCTCTTTTACCTCAAGGTAAAGTGGAAGCAGCAGAAAGAGCCAAAAACATGGTAAGCCAAATGGACCTAGAAGGATTTGGTAACTGTACCAACACTGGAGCATGCGAAGTAGAATGTCCTAAAGGAATTTCTTTAGAAAACATAGCAAGAATGAATAGAGAGTATTTATCTGCCAGTTTAACGACTGCCGAATAATCTTATCATTCTTTTCTTAGATAAAATGAAAAAGGTTGAGTTTAAAATTTAAACTCAACCTTTTTTGATCTCAAATACGACCTATTATTTCCTTGAACCAAACCGTATAGTTCCTTTCATTTTCAAGTAAATCTGCCTTAATCTCATCTATGGTTAACCACTTATAATTAGCCACTTCCTCGGGATTTGCCACAAAGGTTCCATTGAATTCGCCATAAAAAACATGGTCAATCTCATGTTCTATCAATCCATTGTCAAAAGCGGCGTGATATCTAAAAGTAAATTTATAATCCAATGGGCAGGTAAAACCCATCTCCTCATTTAATCTTCTACTGGCTGCATTTTCTATTTCCTCTCCTTTATTGGGGTGACCGCAGCAGGCATTTGTCCATAAACCTGGAGAATGATATTTACCAAAAGCCCTTTGATGAATAAGCATTTTACCTTCCGAATTAAAAACAAGAATAGAAAAAGCTCTGTGAAGCTTACCTTCTCTATGCACTTTCATCTTCTCATCATACCCAATAATCTCGTCGTTATCGTTAACTAAGGTTATATTAATCATATTATTTTTCAACTGCTACTAAAAGCTCTTTGTATCATATACGATATTTAATCTCAAATTTCTTAAATTTCAACTTCAAAATAAACTCAACCCTATCACATGAAGCTTTACAAAACCAAAACCGGTTTTATTATAGAAAACGAAGGTCAATATTATTTATCAAATCATGAAGATTGGGACGCCTTTATAAATAGAGAAAATCTTTTTGATGTTTTAAATGAAGATATAAAATCCCTAAAACCATCTTCAGAACTAAAAATAACCGCCCAGAACGACAATTTAGCCCCTATCCAAAATCAAGAAATTTGGGCTTCCGGTGTTACCTACATGAGAAGTAAAAAAGCCAGAATGGATGAATCAAAAGATTCTGGAGGTGGCGACTTCTATGATAGAGTTTATGACGCAGACCGACCAGAATTGTTTTTTAAAGCCACTGCTGGTAGAGTAGTAGGCAATGGCGAAAACATTAGAATAAGAAGAGATTCCAAATGGAATGTTCCAGAACCAGAGCTAACGCTTTTTATTAACTCCGTTGGTCAAATTTCTGGATACACCGTTGGGAATGATGTTAGTAGCAGGGATATTGAAGGAGAAAACCCACTCTATTTGCCTCAAGCAAAATCTTATGACAAAAGTGCTGCCA